>CAIKQM010000712.1 GCA_903829565.1 uncultured Planctomycetota bacterium | reverse complement strand
TTTGCCAACTTGATGGCCACGGCGCTGTCCGACACAGGCACGCTGCGCAGCAGTGCGGCAACCTTGCGGGAAACGGTGCGCAAAGACGGCAAGTTGCTGGGCGTGGTGCGCACCTTTGCAAGCAAGCAAGCCGCTTGGAAAACGCGCTTGGTGCGCCAGTCCAAGTTCGATGTCAGCGCAGGGCGCGTACAGCTGTCATGCCGCGGTGGCACGCAAGCCTGGCGCGACACAAGCTTCACCGCTCAAGGCGAGCATGAGTTCCGCTTGACCATGCAGGGCTCCGGCACCGTGCATCCTGGTTCTGCAGTGGGCGTGATCCTAGCCTCGCATGATGTGTTCGGAGACACGCTGCTGGGCATCGACGAGCTGGGCAAGCCCGCGATCTGGACCGTCAAGTTGTCCAAGAATGGTGGCACGACCCTGCGGCGCGATCGCGTGCTACTCAGCGACAAGGTCTACGACCGGGCCGCCGCTCACGAGGTGCGTGTGCGCGTGTCGGTCGATGGCGCCTTGCAGGTGCACATCGACGGGCAACATGTGTTCGATGTGCCGTTGGCTTATCCGGCCAGCGAACCGCGCATGATGGGTGTGTTCGTCAAGGACGCCAGCGTCGAGCTGACGAACGCAGCGGTCGAGCTGTTCCCGTGACGCCAGCACAGGCGCTGGAGGAATGGCAGCGTGGCCGCTGGCAAGCGGCGCATGAAGCCTTCGAGGCTCTGTGGCGTGGCTGTCAAGTATCCGAGACAGACCCGCGCGCCGAATTGTGGCGCGCGCTCGCGCAAGCTGCTGCGGTCGGCGTGCTGCAGCGCCAAGGCCGCCGCAATGGAGCTCGTGCGGTGGCTTCCAAAGCCGCGGCGCGTTTGCGTTTGCTAGCCGAAGAGCACGGCTCGGTGATCGCGGGCATCGACGTGCGCGCTGCGGCGGAGAACTTGAAGGACTGCGTCGAGGATGCGTCCAAGCTCGGGCCGCTCTTGATGGCGAGCGACGGCGTGGATCACGCGTCGGGGAACTCGTCGCGTAGCTGATCCAAGCGGCGCGACAAGCTGCTGCACACGAGCTCGCACAACTGCTGGATGCTGGAATCAGCAATCGAGTAGTACACGTGCAGGCCCTCTTTGCGGCGCGCGAGGATGCCCTCGTCGTGCAGGATGGCGAGCTGGCGCGAGGTGTTGGCCTGCGCCCCCTTGCAGGCGACACACAACGCCCCCACGGTCTGCTCACCGGCCATCAGGTGCTGCACCAAGGCCAGGCGCGCCGGATCTGACAGCACCTTGAAGCGCTGAGCAACCAGATCTAAAGCCTGCGGCGACAGGGACTTGGGAGCCTTTCTAGAAGCGGCGGTGGTCTTCGCAGGTGTACGCATGGTGCTGAGGGAAGTATCGGCCAGACTAATTCCCTAGTCAAGTACTTGCATATATTTCAAACTACACATATACTCAACCACAGCAACAGCCGATACAGCTGCAACAGGAGCCACACGCCATGACGACTCAAACCGATCTCAGCTACACCGTCGACACCTATGCGGACGCCGAAGGCTGCCGCGCCTACCTCGTGATCGACAAGGACTCCAAGCAAGCCCTCGCCATCGACCCGCGCCTTGATCAGGTGGCCGCCATCGAAGCGACGCTGCAGCAGCGCGGCGCCCAGCTCATCGGTGCCATTGACACGCACACACACGCCGACCACCTGTCCGGCGTGGAAGAGCTCGCACGGCGTACGGGCAGCAAGTACTACGCCCACACCAAGTCCAAGCGCACGCATGTCGTGCAACGTGTGCACGAACACACGGAGCTGCCTCTGGGGCAGACCTCGGTGCAACTCCTCCCCGCTCCGGGGCACACACCGGACTCGGTCGCCATCTTGGTCGGCGACCACTTGTTCACCGGCGATGCGCTGTTCGTGGGCGGTGCCGGTCGCGTCGACTTCCCCGGGGGTAGCCCGGAGGAACTGTACGAGACCTTCCAGCGCTTTGGCGGCTTGCCGGCTCACACGATTGTCATGCCGGGCCATGTCTACGGCACGGCGGAAACCTCGACCCTCTTTGAAGAGCAACGCTCGAACCCGCTCTACGCGCAGAAGGACCGCTCGGCCTTGGTCGCGCAACTGTCGGGCGAGGCCGAACCGCCGGACAACATGATGGCCATCTTGCGCCACAACATGGGCCAAGTGCCGGATTCACCCACGGTTTCGGCCAAAGACGCGGAGATGTTGAAGCGCTCGCGCGCGGATCTCGTGCTGTTGGATGTGCGCACGCCTGCCGAGTACGCCGGCGAACACATCGACGGCGCCAAGCTCATTCCTTTGGATCGCCTGAGCGAGCGCAAGAGCGAACTGCAGGACGCCCGTCAGATCATCGTGGTCTGCCGCTCGGGCAGCCGCGCGCAACTGGCCGCCGATCAACTGCAAGGACTGCGGGGCAAGGTGCAGGTGCTCGAGGGCGGCATGCTGGCATGGAACGCCGCGGGTCTGCCGACCAAGTTGGGCGCCAAGCGCACGCTGCCGCTCGACCGTCAAGTGCAATTGACAATCGGCACCTTCGCGCTGTTGGGCACTCTGGCAGGCGCCTTCCTCTCGCCGTGGGCCTTGATCGTGCCGGCCTTCATGGGTGCGGGACTGGTCTTCGCCGGTGCTACCGGATTCTGCGGCCTGGCGCTCGTGATGGGGCGCATGCCTTGGAACCGCGTGGCCGGTCTGGACCAAGGCGCCACCTGCAGCACGGGCGCGAAGAGCGCGTGTGCTGCCCCTGTGGCCAAGAGCGCCTGTGCCGCGCCGGCAGCCAAGAGCGCGTGCGCCGCACCTGTCAAGAAAGCCTGACAGGCGCTGGCCTCAGATCTTGTCCCAAGCCTCAGATCTGATCCCAGGCCTCAGGGGCGAACCCCACAACCCAGGTTCGCCCCGCACGCGCGGTAGGCGCGCGCAAGTTCCCCGAAGGCCCCAGTACGGCGGCCTTCAGCTCAGCGGGCAGCTTGCCCCCGCTCCACTGGTAGGCCACGACCGCCTTCCCTTTGACCACCTGCGCTTCGCCTGCAGCGCCGAAGAGTTCGGCCAAGTCTCCTGCAGCGAAGCGCACTTTTTTGGCATCGACTGTCTCACGGACAGTCAGCTTCCGACCGGCCAAGTAGGCGTCGGAGCGCGTGCAGCTCGTTCAACCCTTGCGGTGGTAGTACCAATCAACCGTCTTCGTAGTCATCGTGTGCCCCTTCTCTGATTCACAGGTGCCATAGGCTAAACTTGCCGGACCATGAGCGCACGCGAAACGGTCCTAGTCGCCAACGGGCAAGGTTTTTGGGGCGATTCGATCATCGCCCCTGTGCGGCTGGTGCGTGAAGGCCCGCTGCACTACCTGACCTTGGATTACCTTGCCGAGGTCACGATGAGCATCATGCAGAAGCTGCGCTCACGCGCACCGGATGCAGGCTATGCGACCGACTTCGTCAAGCTGATCGACCGCATCGGCCCTGAGTTGGTGCAGAAGAACATCAAGGTGGTCGCCAACGCAGGTGGTGTGAACCCGCGCGCGTGCATGAGTGCGGTGTTGGCTGTGTTGCGCAAGCATGGCTTGCACGGCGTCAAAGTCGCCATCGTCGAAGGCGACGACATCCTGGGGTCTTTGGATCAGTTGCTGGCACAAGGCCACAGCTTGGCCAACATGGACACCGGCGCCCCTCTCGCACCGTTCCGTGCGCAGGTCACCAGCGCGAATGTGTACCTCGGTGCGTTCCCGATCGCCGAAGCGTTGGCTCAAGGCGCGCAGATTGTGATCACCGGTCGTGGCACCGATCCCGGCTTGGTGCTCGGCCCGCTGATCCACGAGTTCGGCTGGAAGCCAACTGACTATGACCTCTTGGCTGCGGGCACGGTCGCTGGACACATCGTCGAATGTGGCGCGCAATGCACCGGCGGTAACTACACCGATTGGCGTTCCGTGCCCGACATGGCGCGCATCGGCTATCCCATCGTCGCCGCACGCCGCGATGGCACCTTCCACATCACCAAGCATGCGCAGACCGGCGGCTTGATCAATGTGTCGACGGTCAAGCACCAACTGGCCTATGAGATGGGCGATCCGCGCGCCTACATCGGCCCGGATGTCAGCGCCGACTTCACCACGGCGCGCGTCGAGCAGGATGGTCCTGACCGTGTCAAAATCTCTGGCGTGAAGGGCCAAGCGCCCACGCCCACCTACAAGGTGTCGATGAGCTACTCAGCCGGCTGGAAGGCTCTGGGTGAGCTCACGATCAGTGGCCCGGATGCTTTGGCCAAGTCGCAGCTCTGCGCGCGCTTGGTGTGGGAACGCTTGGCCTTCGACGGCTATCACTACGCCGCGCACGAGCGGCTTGAAGAGCACGTGGGCTCCGGTGTGTGCCACGCTGGCATCGATGGCGGCACCAGCCACGAGCCAGTCGAGGTCGTGTTGCGCTTGGGCGTCAAAGGCCCCGATCGCGCCAAGGTGGATCGCTTTGGCATGGAGCTGGTGCCCCTCGTCACCTCCGGCCCGCCGGGAGTCACAGGCTTTGCCGGCGGCCGGCCCAAAGCCAGCGAGATCATCGGCTTCTGGCCGGCACTGTTGGCGAAGTCCACGATCAGTACGAAGGTGGAGGTTGTTGCGTCATGATCGTCCCCCTCTCACGCATTGCTTGTGCGCGCTCGGGCGACAAAGGCGAAGGCTCGAATGTAGGCGTGCTGGCGCGTTCGCCGGCGGCGTACGCTTGGTTGGAGCGCGAACTCACCGCCGAGCGCGTGCGCGCCCACATGAGCGGCATCAACTTGGGCGGCGTCAAGCGCTACGCTTCGGCCGAGCTGCAGCTGTTGAACTTCATCCTTGAGGACAGCTTGGGCGGCGGCGGCTCGGCCAGCCTCAAGACCGATGCGCAGGGCAAGACGCACGGTTTGGCCGTGCTGCGCATGCTGGTCGATGTGCCGCAAGAGGTCCTCGATCAAACGGAGGCCGGCACATGAATGTGCTGCTCGAGCTGCGCGAGAAGGCGCGTCGTGCGCAACGGCGCATTGTGCTGCCGGAGACGCAGGACGCGCGCGTGCTGCAGGCCGCTGCCATCCTGGCCAAGGAGAAGTTGTGTGTGCCCGTGCTGCTCGACAACGGGCGCATGGCTGCTTCGCCGCCGCAAGGTTGCGAAGTCATCACCTTCGCGCGCGATCCCAGAGCTGTCAAGTTTGCTGAACAGCTCTACGAGAAGCGCAAGGCCAAAGGCCTGACGCTCGACGAAGCACGCGCCAAGTGCAGCCAAGACCCGCTGTATTTCGGCGCCTTCTTGGTGGCCAGCGGTGACTGCGCAGGCGCCGTCGCCGGCAGCGAAGCCGCCACGGCCGATGTGCTGCGCGCAGGCCTGCAAGTGATCGGCTTGGCGCGCGGCATCGACACGCTCAGCTCGTGCTTCCTGATGGTCTTCCCCGACAAGGTGCTGACCTATGCC
>CAIKQM010000711.1 GCA_903829565.1 uncultured Planctomycetota bacterium | reverse complement strand
TGCTGATCCACTCCTTCCTGAGCCGCAAGGCCAAGAGCATCACGGATGAGATGGACAAGGCTGCGATCGTCTTCGGCAACGAAGTGGCTCGCATGAAGCTCAAGTCAACGAGCAAGGCCGCCTAAGGCACTGGCGACGTGATGGACACGCAACAGCTCTACGAGCAAGGTCAAGAACTCTGGACGCGCGCTGTCGCCATTTGGGTGGCGGGCGGCTGGGGTATGGCCGCGATTGCGTTCAACGCCATGGTCACCTTTGGATTGGCCACGCGTGTCGCCTTGAACTTGATGAGCAAGGGGTTCGGCGTCCGCGAGTCCACCTGGCGCAGTTGGGTCGAAGACCCGTCCAAGGCTCGCGGCCATGTGGGCTCGATCATCACCCGCGCCATGTCGCAGCCGGACTACACCCTGACCGCGCAAGTGTTCGAGGGGCTGCGTGCCACGGAGAGTGCGCCGTTCGTGCGCGACCTGCGCGTGTTGAAGGTCACCGTCGGCACAGCGCCACTCTTGGGCTTGTTCGGTACGGTGACGGGCATGTTGGCCACCTTCAGCGCGCTGGCGACAGGCAGTGGTGGCGAGAAGACCATGGCTCAGATCGCGCAAGGCATTTCTGAGGCCTTGATCACGACGGAAACCGGCTTGATCGTCGCGCTGCCGGGACTCTTCGTGCACTACCTGTTGGCTCGTAGCCACGAGCGCTACAAGGCCTTCCTCGCCCGCCTAGAAACCGTCTGCAACCAAACGCAATGGCGTCGTGCCCAAGCACGCCGCGCTGCCTAAAGAGGATCGATACACATGGGACGTTTTCGCGATAGCGGTGATGACGGCGGTGGTGATACCGGCATCGACATGTCGGCCATGATCGACATGGTCTTCATCCTGTTGATCTTCTTCATCGTGACCACCACCTTCGTTGAGGAAACCGGCGTTGAGGTGGACAAGCCGCAGGCCGCTTCGGCGGTGCAGCTTGAGAAGACCAGCATCCTCATCGCCATCACCACGAAGGGTGAGGTCGTCTACGGCGGCCGTGAAATCGGACTCGGAGGCGTGCAGCCCTTGGTGCGCCGCATGTTGTCCAAGGAAGAAGTCCCGGTCGTGATCCAGGCGGATCAAGCCGTGCCCTCAGGCTTGTTGGTGCGCGTGATTGATGCGGCCAAGCTAGGTGGTGCAGTCAAGGTCAGCATCGCCACCTCTGCCAAGCGGAGTTGACACATGTTGCGCACGATCGTCCATGGAGTCTGTGTGGCAGTAGGCGGGTTCGGCATGGCGCTGTTCCTGTTCCTGCTGTTGCCCTTTGTGCAAGCGATCACGGAACCGCCCAGCAAGGATCTCGAGCTGCGCACTGTGGACACAGCGGATGTACCTCCTCCGCCTCCGCCTCCGGAGGAGGAGGAAGAGGAAAAGCCCAGCGAGCCTGATGAGGTCAAGCCGCCGGAGTTGACGGATGCGGCTCCGCCGTTGGATCTCTCGCAGCTGGAGCTGGCGTTGAACCCTGGTATGGGTGGTGGAGAAGGCATGGCTGGCGACTTTGCCGTCAAGTTGCCGACTGCGGCCAGCACCAAGAACAGCGAAGCAGCTACAGAAGAGCTGTTCTCCCTGTCGGACCTCGATCAAAAGCCGCGCGTCATCTACCAACCGGGTCCGGTCTTGGATGCCGAGTTGCGCAAGAAGGCGCCGGGTACCGTGCACATTCTCTTCGTAGTGGGCATCGACGGTCGCGTGGAAGAACCGCGCGTCCAGAAGTCCACCGACCCCATCTTTGAGCGACCGGCGCTCGCTGCTGTGAAGCAGTGGAAGTTCGAACCAGGCAAGCGCAAGGGCGCTGCCGTTCGCTTCCGGATGCGCGTTCCGATCACCTTCCCCGCAGGACAATGACCATGAAGTTCCCCCTCGTTGCTGGCTCTCTTGTTGCGCTGCTCCTTGCAGCTGTTGCACCCGTGTTCGCAGGCCGCCAGGCCGAGCAAACGCGGACGCTGACTGAAGGCGAGTTGTCGTTGTGGAATGACCCGCGCTTCCGCAAGCAACTGGCCGAAAGCTACATGGCCGAGACGGAGATCGAGCCCAAGATCACGCAGGTGGAGCGTGAGCAGCTGCAGCCGGTGTTCAACTTCATCGCTGCCGATCAGATTGATCAGGCGATCACGGCGCTACAGCCGCTGACGACACCTCTGGTGAGCGCGGTGTACGACTTCACGCTGGCGAACTTGTACTTCCAGAAAGAGCAACTCACCGAAGCGGTTCCGCACTACAAGGCGGCCACGGACAAGCATCCGAAGTTCCGCCGTGCATGGAAGAACTTGGCCATCATTCATGTGCGGCAGACGCAGTGGAAGGAAGCGCAAGTTGCCTTGACGCGCGTCATCGAGCTCGGTGGAGGCGATGCGACGGTGTACGGGCTTCTGGGCTACACCTACTCGAACCTCGAGGTGTACATGTCGGCCGAGTCCGCCTACCGCATGGCGAACCTGCTCGACCCGCAGACGCTCGACTGGAAGATGGGCCTCGCCCGTTCCTTCTTCAAGCAGAAGCGTTATGCCGATGCCGCTGCTCTGTTCGGCAACCTCCTGGCTGAGAGCCCAGAACGCGCGGACTTGTGGCTCTTGCAGGCCAACGCCTTCATTGGTCTCGAACAGCCCATGCGCGCTGCCGAGAACTACGAGGTCGTCGATCGTCTGGGTAAGTCCACCGTCGAGAGCTTGAACACTTTGGGCGATATCTATGTGAACAGCGAGCTGTTTGCTCAAGCGACGAAGTGCTATGTGAAGGCCTTGGCCATGAACCCTGCGGTCAAGGCCGAGCGTCCTATTCGCGCGGCCAAGGCCCTTGCAGCACGCGGTGCGAATGCACAAGCCAAGCCGCTGATCGCACGCATCGCCGAGTTGCGCGGAGCAAACATCACACCCGAAGAGAAGAAGGACCTCCTCAAGCTGCGCGCACGCATCGCGTTGGCTGAAGGAGCAGGTGCAGATGAAGTCGCGGTGTTGAAGGAGATCGTGGACCTCGATCCGCTCGACGGCGATGCGTTGATCCTGCTTGGTCAGCACTCGGTGCGCACAGGTGATGCCGTGCAAGCGGTGTTCTACTTTGAGCGCGCTGCGTCTCTGGAAGACTTCGAAGCGGATGCCAAAGTGCGGCACGCACAGCTTCTCGTCAGCCAGTCCAAGTACGCCGAGGCCTTGCCGCTCCTGCGTCGTGCGCAGCAGGTCAAGCCGCGCGAGAACATCCAGCAGTACCTCGAGCAGGTGGAGCGCATCTCTCAAGCGCGCTGAGGCGCCTGATCAAGACTGCGTTAAGAACGCGCCGCAAAGGAGGGTCATTTTGAGGCCTCCGATGCGGCGCGTTTGTGTCAAGAAACGCCGTGGTTTTATGCGAATTGACGCCTTTTTCAGGCGCTCATGTGGGAGCCAAGCGGGCGCGGCGTGATTTGAGCGGACTTTGGTCTGGTCTTAACGAGATCCCAACGCAGTCGGTGGATCCTTAGGTCGCTTTCAAGGCAGACCTACACCCCCAAAGAACCACCATGATCAACATCAACATCAAGAGCTTCCTCGCGGTGGCCGCCCTGGCGGCTGGCGCGAATGCCGCTGAAATCCTCGTCTCCGCGGACATCTCCACGTCGACGACCTGGACCGCCAACAACACCTACAACCTCCAGACCCAGATCTACGTGTTGCCGGGCGCGACGCTGACGATCGAACCGGGCACGGTCATCGCTTCGACGCCGACCACCAACGGTGGTGGTTCGATCGCCGTCTGCAAGGGCGCGCAGATCATCGCCAACGGCACGCGCACGCAGCCGATCATCTTCACCTCGACCGCCGACGTGGCCACTTGGGTCAACGGCGATCCGAAGACCGGCACCTGGCGCGCGATTGCCAACGAGTGGGGCAACCTGACGATCATGGGTGGCGCGTACATCTCCGAGAACGCGATCGCCGCGAACACCGCGACCCCGAACGCCAGCAACTACGCGAACATGGAAGGCCTGACGGCCGCGTCGCCGACCGACACGCGCGTGCGCTACGGCGGTGGCAACGACGACGACGATAGCGGTTCGCTCAAGTACGTCTCGATCCGCTACGCCGGTCGAGTGGTGGGCTTGAACAACGAGCTCAACGGTCTGTCGCTCGGTGGCATCGGTCGCAACACCGAGATCAGCCACATCGAGATCATGAACAACGTCGACGACGGCATCGAGATCTGGGGTGGCACGGTCAACCTCAAGAACTTCGCCGTTTGGAACATCGGTGACGACAGCCTCGACATCGACCAGGGCTACCGCGGCAAGATCCAGTACGGCCTGATCGTCCAGGGCTACAGCGCTTTGGCTGCTCAAGGCTCGGGCATCGGCGACAACGCGATCGAAGTGGACGGCGCCGAGCAGGCCGACTACCAGCCTGTCACGACGACCACGATGTACAACATGACCGTCATCGGTCAGCCGGTGTCGGGCGACCACGGTGTGGCCTACCGCGACAACGCGCGCGTCCAAGTGCGCAACTCGATCTTCATGGATCTGGGTGAGCGCGCAGTGGCGATCGACAACGTCGACGGCGACGGCGGCTTGGGCTACGGCTACAACGGCACGCTCGCCTGGGCGACGACCTGGACGACCCCGTACAACACCTTCTCGACCGTCAACGCTCCGGTCAACCCGGCCGCGTTCTACACGGTGCAGAGCTCGGGCTTCTTGAACGAGATCACCGACTCGGTGTACTTCCGCAACCTGAACGCTGCCGCGTACACGGAAGCCAACAACCGCGCCGTGTTCGCCGCTGGCAACAACAACGTGCAAATCGCCGGCTCGGCCGCCGGTGATGCGCCGATCGCGTCGATCACTCGTGGTCCGAACGCCATCTTCGGCACGCTCGTGATGCAGCCGGTGACGGCCCTCGACCCGCGCCCGCGCAACGCTGCTCTGACGAGCATCAATGCAGCTCCGGCTGACGGCTTCTTCACCCCGGCCCAGTACCGCGGCGCGTTCGCCCCGACCGAGTCGTGGTTGGGCCAGTGGACGGCGAGCTTCGCCTTCGGCTTCACGCCGAACGACAGCGTCGGCACCGCGTTCTGCTTCGGTGACGGCAGCGGCACTGCTTGCCCCTGCGCCAACGCTGGCACCGCCGGCAACGGCTGCGCCAACAGCGTCAACGCTGCGGGTGCGAACCTCGCCGCCACGGGCGTGGCGAGCCTGACCGAAGACAGCGTGAGCCTGCGTGGTTCGGGCATGCCGAACAGCGCCGCCCTGTACTTCCAAGGTACGACGCAAGGCGGAGCCGGTCTCGGCACCGTGTTCGGTGACGGCCTGCGCTGCGCCGCTGGCTCGGTGGTGCGCTTGGGCACCGCGACCAACGCCGCTGGTGGCTCGGCCTATCCGTTCGGTGCCTTCCCGAGCGTGTCGGTCAAGGGCTTGATCACGGCTCCGGGTACGCGCACCTACCAGGTGTGGTACCGCAACGCCGCGGCCTTCTGCACCGCCTCGACCTTCAACCTCTCGAACGGCGTCAGCATCGTCTGGCACCTCTGATTCGTAGAGCCTGAATGATGGAGCCGTCCGTGGGCTACGCGCTCACGGGCGGCTCTGCTTTTCTAGGGCCACAGCCGTACACTGATCGCCTCACGCTATGCGCACACTCACAGCACTCGGTGTAGCTTCGTTGGTGCTCCTCGGTCTTGTTGCTTGCCAAGACGAGCCTGTCAAGCCGGCTGGACAAGTCAGCACCGCGCCTGCAGCCCCGTGGGCGCTGGAGTTGGTGGACACAGCCTTCCAAGCAAGTCTGCGCATGCCGGAAGTGCCGCACGCCAAGAACCGCTCCAAGGTGCAAGAGCAGTTGGCTCTGGCGTGCTTGGAGCTAGGTGGGCTCGAGCAAGCGCAGGCGTATAGCAAGTCCATCGTCGTCCCGTGGCGTCGCGGCAGTGTCTTGGCCCAACTGGCCTGTGAACAGGCGGAACGCGGCTTGGAATCGGAGGCCAAGGCTTCGATCGTGGCCGCCGAACGCGCGGTCGAGCAGAGCAACGACGAGGACACACAAGATTGGCAACGGGGTCGTGTGCGCGGCAAGTTGGCGCGCGCGTGGCTGATGTTGGGCAATGAGGCGGCCGCGGCCAGCTACTCGACCAATCTGGATCCGGCCGAGGCGAAGGCCATTGCTGATCAACGCGTGCGTCAAGCGGCCTTGACGAACTTTGAAGCACAGTTGCAAGCCGTCACAGGTCCCCTGAACAGCGGTAACTTTGAGCAAATCAAAGCGGGACTGGAAACGGCTGAGCTCTTGTACGCGGCGGTCTACGCGGAAGCCGACAAGCGCACGCAAGTAGACGCGGCCATGCGCAAGGGCTGGGAGAAGATGCCTCTCGACTTGCGCATTCAAGCCTTGCTGGGGATGGCCACAGCAGCCGTCGAGCACGCTGACAAGGGCACAGCCCGCACGCTGCTGGATGAAGCTCGCGTCGATATCGACCGCGCCAAGTGGCTCTTGGAGCATCGCCTGCCGATCGAGGCGCGCTGGTCGACCATCTTGGGTACGAGCGGTGACAAGGAGGGTGCTGCGCAACGCCTTGCGCAAGTACTCGAGCTGTACGAGCGCGAGCGCGCGAACACGGTCAACATCTACCGCGCTGGAGCGTTGCGCCCAGTGGCCGAGGCCTACGCCGCGCTTGGGCAGACCGCGCAAGCGCTGGTGATCTACCAGCGCGCGCTGGAAGAGGGTCTGGAGAACCCCAACTCGCGGCCACGCTTGGATGACTTGAGCGCCACGGTGATCAGCATGGCGGTGCAGGGTGTGCAGCCGAGTGCGGAGACTCGCACTCGCATCCAAAGCATCGCCACTCAGTTGGGCGATCCCTGGTAGTCGCGCCGCCTGTTCCGCGTGAGTTCAGTACCATCAGCGGCATGATCCGCTTGTGGACCCTCTGGATGTGCTTGGTCTGGTCAGCGTGGGCTCAGGCCGAGCAGCGGCCGGACTACGTGGTTGCGCTTGACAAGGCTGGTGCGAATCGCGCGCAGCTGGAGGCTGCTGTCGCTGGCGTACCGGCCGAGATGCGCGCCGCGCAAGAGTGGCTGATTGCCCACATGCCGCCGGAAGACTTGCGTGCGCTTGGCGCGCAATACTTGATTGAGAACTGCGTGGAGGCGCACCGTGCGTGGCACACGGCTCCGTGGGGCAGCACGATTGATCGCGAGCTCTTCCTCGACACGATCCTGCCGTACGCGAATGTCAACGAACAACGTGATGCGTGGCGTGTGCGCTTGCGCGAGCTGTGCGGGCCGATGGTGGAAGGGGCGCGCACGCCAGGCGAGGCTGCGGTGCGACTCAACCAAGCGTTGTGGTCCAAGACCGGCGTCAAGTACTCGACGAAGCGCAAGAAGGCCGATCAAAGTCCCTTTGAGACGCTCGAGAGTGGCCTCGCTTCGTGTTCGGGTCTGTCGATCTTGCTGATTGATGCCTGCCGCGCTGTGGGTGTGCCAGCCCGCTTTGTGGGCACGGCCTTGTGGTCCGACAAGAGCGGCAACCACTCGTGGGTGGAAGTCTGGGATCAGCGTTGGAAGTTCACTGGTGCGGCGGAGCCTACCGGTGATCAACTCGATCAAGGGTGGTTCGTTGATCGTGCGGCCGGCGCGAAGCTGGGCGATCCGCTGCATGCGATTTGGGCAGTGACATGGCGTGCGTCGCCGGCCAGCTTTCCGCTGGTGTGGCGTCCGGAGGACACGACCTATCGCGCGGTCGATGTGACCGAGCGCTACGCCAAGGCGGTGCAAGCCGTCGAGAGCGGCAAAGCGCGCGTGCGGGTGCGTGTCCTGAGCGGCAAGCAGCGCGTGCAAGCCGAGCTGCGCGTGCAGAGTTCGGATGGCGCCGTGGTGTGGACGGGCACGAGCAAGGACGAGCGCTTTGACACCAACGATCATGCGACGGCAGTCTTGCCGCTGGGGCTGCGCTGCACGGTGTATGTGAATGACGTACTGGCGCAGACCATCGAAGTCCAGCGCGACGAACAACTCGTCGAGTGCGCGCTCGCGCCAGCAACTCTTGAGGATTCACGCGCGCTTACCAAAGCTGAGTGCGCGGCAGCGACGCAGCAAGCGTGGAGTGACTACCAGTCAAAAAGGCTTGACGCTGCGAAGGCTGCGGTCGAAAGCAAGGAATTGGCACGCGGCGATGTGCGCATGAAGTTCTGGTGGACCAAGTACGGCGAGCGTCCGCCGGCGGGGCACAGCTTGTGGATCTCCATGCATGGTGGCGGTGGTGCGCCGGCGC
>CAIKQM010000710.1 GCA_903829565.1 uncultured Planctomycetota bacterium | reverse complement strand
GGAGGTCCGAGCTTTGTTCTGGAATGGCTGCATGGTCATGCCTTGATCCGCGGCGAGGTGCCGTACCACGAAGCGGGCATCTGCTTTGGAGCACTCGCGGGCCTGTTGAATGTGCTCGCCCTGTTGGATGTGCAAGGTGTCGAGGCGGATCGCTTACTAGGTGTAGACGAAGCAGCGGCTGCGCCCGATCGCACCGCGGTTGGCAAAAGCTCCACAGGTAAGGGTGCCACCGGCGGGGCACCCACGATTCTAGGTGGTGGAGGTCAAGCGTGAAGGATCCCATCGTGCACCTGCTGTTGTTCATCGCCATTGTTGTGCCGATCGTGGTGTTATCGGGGATGTATGCCGATCGCACGGATGACTCGATGCTCAAGGCCCTGCCCAAGCGTTTGCTGATGTTCTTTGGCGGTCTTGCGGTGCTGATCGTCTTGATGCTGGTGGTCGAACACACCTTTGCCAGCACGACCTGAATCGGTTGTGCGCTCCTCACAGGCGCCTCCACAAACCTCCAGGTCCGCGTAGCACCAAGCCGCGCAGTTCGAGCTCTACCAGAGTCGCCAGCACCGGCACGGCTTCACCTTGCACTCGTTCGACCAGCTCAGCTGAGCTGAGTGTCTCGCCTTCGAGCGCCGCAACTAACTGCTGTTCCAGACCCTGCAGTTCTTCGAGTGTGGCAGCACGCTCGCGCTCTGCTGGGGCCGTACCCAATAGCTCACGCACAATCTCCTCGGGGTCTTCGACCAACGTGGCCCCATCGCGCAACAAGCGGTGTGTGCCGCGCGAGTGCGGATGGTCCACCCGGCCAGGTAGTGCCCACACGATGCGTCCTTGGTCAGCGGCCCAACGAGCCGTGATCAACGAACCCGAGGCTTGGGCTGCTTCGATGACGAGCACGCCATCCGCCAGCCCCGAGATGATGCGGTTGCGCAGTGGAAAGTGGTGGGGGCGTGGCTCACGACCCGGCTCGTACTCCGACACGAGCAACCCTTCCAGCGCCATGCGCTCAGCCAAGGGCCCCGCTGGCCATGGTCGATCGACGCCACAGCCCAGAACCGCGATGGTCTTGCCGCCCGCATCCAGAGCGGCCTCGTGCGCCGCATGATCCACACCGCGTGCGAGACCGGACACCACCGCAATGCCTGCCCGAGCCAAGGCCCCTGCAAAACGCCGTGCTTGTGCCTCACCATACGGGGAGGGCGCACGCGACCCGACGATGGCTACCGTGCGTGGCGTAGCAAGATGGCTCACTTGGCCGCGCAGCCACAAGGCTTGCGGGGCACCCTCTAAGGTGCGCAGTCGTTCGGGCCACAGTTCCTGCGCGGGGTGTAGTGCTAGGTAGGACGGTGTCGCTTGCATCGCCAGGTGCTCCTCGCTTGCCTGACGTATGCGCGGGGCTCGCCGTCCCCCCAAAGTGCCGAAATCTAGGCGAATGCCCTTTGTCGCGGCGACCAGTGCAGGTCGCAACGCTACACGCGCTCAGGGCTGCTTGCGGGGGTCGCCCGCTTCGCCTTCCTTCGGGCCTTCCTTCGAAGGCGTTCCAGGACGCTCACGACCCGCGCGATCCGTCCCACGCTCCCCGCGCTTCTCCCCGCGCGGGCTACCCATCTGTTCACCCCAATAGCTCTTCCAGCGGTAGCTGTCGACCTTCGGGAGCTCCGGCTCGACCTTGGCCATGGTGAACTTGTCTTTGTTGTCCTGCCACCAGCGCGTCCACAAGTCGCGTGACTTGCCCTGGTCCACACCGGTGAGCGCCATCAACGACAGGCGGAAGTCGTCCATGAAGGGCTCGACTTTGTTCTGCCCAGCCGACTTCAGCAAGTCCATGAGCTTTTCGACCGCGGCGCGATCGCGAATGCGCCCCAGCGACAGCAAGCGCGCCTTCATCACACTGTTGTCAGGCGCAGTCCACAGATCCTCCACCAGCAACTCGATCGATTCCTTGGCTCCGAATTGGCCCACGGCCCGCAGCGCCGCGGCATACACCTCGTACTGGTCCTTGAGGCTGCGCTCCGAGCGCATCCAATGCTCCAGCGACTTGCGCGACTCGGGGTGCGGCATGAAGCGCAAGGCTTCAATCGCGGCCAGCTTGACCTCTTGCTCCTTTTCGCGCAGCCCTTTGGCAATCGCGTCGATGGTCTTCGTGTCGACGATCGCCGAGTTCTTCTTCAGCGCCTCGACCTTGACGGCGGGATCCTTGCCAGCGAGAGCCTTCTCGATCTCCGTCACCGCGGCCTTGACCGCTTCGGGGCTAGCAGGCTTGGCGTCCTGAGCCCAGCCAAGCTGCATCACGATCACGAACACGAACAGGGCGATCCAAGTACGCAGCTGCAGGCCATTGCGGAGCTTCATGCTGTCCATAAACACGAAAATACCGAGCAGGGCTCGGTATTTTCATGCCTCTCGTAGCGAAAGTCGTGAGACCTAGATCTCAGCGCTCCGCATTCAGGGTGCAGGCGTCTCGCCCGGTGCGGCCGCGACGGCCTTCTCGGGTTCAGCCTCTTGCTCGAAGACGAGTTTGTCCGCGCCTTCGGCCAGCTTGATCTTGACCGGGATGCCGCTCAGGTGCCCGTTCTTGAGCATGTGCTCGGCCAACGGGTCTTCGATGTTGCGCTCGATGGCGCGGCGCAACGGGCGTGCACCATAGTCTTCGTTCCAGCCTTGCTTGATGAGGAAGTCCAGCGCCGGCTGTTCGACATCGAGCGTGACGCCCTTGTCGGCCAAGCGCTTGCTGACCTCGGCAATCTGCAACTTGACGATGCGCGTCAGGTCTTCGTGCATGAGCGGGTTGAAGACCACCAGCTCGTCCACGCGGTTCAGGAACTCGGGGCGGAAGTACCGCTCGACCTCCAGCATCACGTCGGTCTTCATGCGCTTCTTGCGCTCGTCTTCGTTGGGCTTCACGGTCGAGGCCGTGCGATCGAAGCCGAGCTTCGAGCCCACCTTCATCTGCTGCGAGCCCAAGTTGCTCGTCATGATGAGGATCACGTTCTTGAAGTCGATGTGGCGACCGAACGAGTCGGTCAATCGGCCTTCTTCCATGATCTGCAGCAGCATGTTGAACACATCGGGGTGTGCCTTCTCGATTTCATCGAGCAGCACCACCGAGTACGGGCGACGGCGCACGCGTTCGGTGAGCTGGCCACCTTCTTCGTAGCCGACATAGCCCGGAGGCGCGCCGACCAAGCGCGAAGCATTGTGCTTCTCCATGTACTCGCTCATGTCCATGGTGATCACCGCATCTTCGGTGCCGAACATGAACTTAGCGAGTTGCTTGCACAGGAAGGTCTTACCCACGCCCGAGGGGCCCAGGAAGATGAACGAGCCGGTCGGGCGGCGCGGATCTTTGAGACCCGAGCGTGAACGACGCACAGCACGCGCGATCGCGCTGATCGCTTCATCTTGGTTGATGACGGCCCGGCTGAGTTCGTTCTCCATTTGCAGGAGACGTTCGGCCTCTTCTTTCTCGAGGCGAGTCAGCGGGATGCCCGTCATCTTCGACACGGTTTCCGCGATGACTTCCGCATCGACCGTGCCGATTTGTTCTTTGTCCGATTGCTCCGAGCGCCAGCGGGTTTGCACCTCTTCGCGCTTCTTCTTCATCTGGTAGGCCTGGTCACGCAAGCGTGCGGCGCGCTCAAAGTCTTGTGCCGTGACAGCGGCGTCCTTCTCACGCTCGAGCTTTTCGATCTCGGTCGTGATGTCACGCAGGTCCGGCGGAGCCACCATGGCCTTGATGCGCACGCGCGCACCGGCCTCGTCGATGACGTCGATGGCCTTGTCCGGCAGGAAGCGGTTGTTGATGTAGCGCGTCGACAGATCCACAGCGGCTTGCAGCGCTTCGTCGCTGTAGCTGACGCGGTGGTGCGCTTCGTAGCGGTCACGCAACCCCTTGAGGATCTCGAAGGCTTGCGCGGGCGTCGGCGGTTCCACATTCACCGATTGGAAGCGGCGCTCCAAGGCACCGTCCTTCTCGATGTGCTTGCGGTACTCGTCGAGCGTGGTCGCACCGATGCACTGAATCTCACCGCGCGACAGCGCCGGCTTGAGCACGTTCGAGGCGTCGATCGCGCCCTCGGCACCACCCGCACCCACCAAGGTGTGCAGCTCGTCGATGAACAGCACCACATCGCGCACGCGGCGCACTTCGGTCATGACCGCTTTGATGCGCTCTTCGAACTGACCGCGGTACTTGGTGCCAGCCACCATCAAGGCGAGGTCGAGCACCACGATGCGCTTGTTGCGCAAGATCTCGGGCACGCGATTCTCGATGATCTGCTGAGCCAGACCTTCGACGATGGCCGTCTTGCCCACACCGGGCTCGCCCAGCAACACCGGGTTGTTCTTCGTGCGGCGCGAGAGGATCTGGATCACGCGCTCGATTTCATTCGCGCGCCCGATCACCGCATCCAACTTGCCTTCGCGCGCCAGTTCGGTCAGGTCGCGACCAAAGCTGTCGAGCGCCGGCGTCTTGCTCTTGCCGCCTTGCGGTTTCTCGGTGGCCGAAGGCGCGGCACCTTCTTGCTGGCCGCTTTCCTCGTCTTCTTCCTCATTCGAGTCGGCGCCCAAGAAGTCGAGCACTTCTTCGCGCACATCCTCGAGCTTGACGCCCAAGTTCATGAGCACTTGGGCCGCAATGCCCTCGTTCTCTTTGATCAGGCCGAGCAGCAGGTGTTCGGTACCAATGTAGTTGTGGCCGAGATTGCCGGCCTCTTCCATCGACAGCTCCAGCACCTTCTTGGCGCGGGGTGTAAAGGGAAGTTGACCCATCGTCACCATCGACGGACCGGTCTTGACGATCTTCTCGACCTCGCTGCGGATCTTGGTCAGGTCGATCCCCATGTTCTTGAGCACATTGGCGGCGACGCCAGAGCCCTCTTGCACCAGGCCCAGCAGAATGTGCTCGGTACCTAGGTATTCATGGTTGAACCTCTGAGCCTCTTGGCGGGCGAGGTTCATGACCTTCTTGGCGCGGTCTGTGAAGCGGTCGAACATCGGCGTTCCTTTTAGGGACTTGGCCTGGCGTGTTAGGGACTTGGCCTAGCGTGGAGTCGTGCCGGGCGGGGTACTGCCCGCGCTGGCGGCGCCCATGGTGCCGAGGCAGCCTAGGGTGTTACCAGAGCGGTGTCTTAGTGTTGGCTATCGACCGGATCGGCTTGCGAGTTAACCGTAGGGCGGGACCAGACGGTGAAAATCGTCAGCCGAAGGCGGGGAGCACCGGAGTAGAGAGCGGGGATTCCGCCGAGCTCCACTGGGCACTGCCAACCTCTTCTAAGCGGTGGGATGCGCGGCTTACAGGCTCTAGAGTGCGCAATCGCAGAAATCTTGGTTCGCAGGAATGGGAACGAGGGGGGCGCTCCGCGGGCTTATGCACCCGTAGGAGGCGCCGATTCCAGCGATCGCAGCTCATCCCTCAGCTTCGCCGCCCGCTCATAGGCCTCTTCTCGAATCGCCGCCGCCAGCTTGGCGCGCAATTCCACCAACCGCGACTCGCGCTCATTTTGATTTGCAGCTTCTTTTAGCGCCTCGGCCACCTCAGCCAATTTGGGCTGCACTTCGGCGAGATTCGCCGGCAAGCGACCCACATGCACGCGCGCCCCGTGCACTCGCTCGAGCAGTTCGGCGATGTGAGGCCCAAAGACCTCGTAGTCCTTGGCGCAGCCCAAGCGCCCCTTGCGCCGGAATTCCTCGAGGGTCAGTCCGCAGTGGGGGCAGGCCGGGCCGCCCTTCTTGCGCGTGGCCTGGGCGGACAATTGCAGGAGCTTCCAAATGTCGGCCACCGTCTTCTTGGGGGCGCTGACATGCGGCAAATCCAGAGCCTGCGCGCAAATCTCGCACAGATGGCGCTCTTGCACGGGCTCGCCGTCCTTGGCGGCCGAGCTGCCCAGGTCAGTCACATGGACCGTGGCGGGATTTTTGAGGCAGTTCTGGCAGAGCATGCGTGTGGAGGGTGGCGGACCCCTAGCAGCCTACGCGCCGAACGCGTGGGTTGCCACTCGGGGAGTCTCAGGGCCCACTTCTAGGCCGGGCAATCGTTCGCTGGTAGGGCGGCGCGGAAGTCCAGCGCCCGTTCTTTGAAGTTCTTGTAGGCGTCGTAGCTGGCGCAGGCCGGCGAGAACAGCAACGCTTCGCCCGGTTCCATGTGCGCGTAGGCCGAGGCCACGGCCTCACGCACCGTTGCACAGGGGCTGCAGGCGATGCCGCTGCCTTCGAACGCCAGCGCAATTTCGCGTCCGGCATGCCCGAACGCGTACACCCGAGCTACGCCCGTGGCACGCGCCGTGGCCACCAGCTCCACCCACGGCAAGCCCTTCGATTTGCCGCCCATTAGGAGGCAGATCGGTGCCTGCACGGAATCCAACACGCTCAGCGTGGAGTCTGGCGTGGTCGAGACGCCGTTATCCCACACGCGATGGCCACCGCACGAGCCCAAGTCCTCCAGCCGGTGGCTGGGCGCCGTGAGGGATGGAATCGTCGCCGCGAGCGTCGCGGGCGCGACGCCAGCCAAGCGCGCCATCCCCAACGCAATGAGCGCATTCTTGCGTTGGAACGTACCGGGCAGGCGCAGATCCTCCACGCGCCCCAGCACTTCGCTGTCGAGTCGGAACTCGCCACCGCGCAGGTTAAGCCCGCGCTCCGTGCTGGTCTCAAACCACGCATCGATGCGCTTGGCGTGCGGGCGCGTCCATCCGCGCGTGATCGGATCTTCGGCCGGCAACACCGCCCAGCCACCGGTCGCATCCACCAGATCGAGGATGTGTTCTTTGGCCTGACCATAGGCCTCGAGCGAACCGTGGCGATCCAAGTGATCGGGCAGCACATTCACGCACGTCACGGCCTCTACGCGCGGCGGCGTGCTGAGGTGCGCCAGCTGTTGCGGCAGGTGTTCGAGCTGGTAACTCGACAGCTCCAGCACGACGCGTTCGTCTTCGTGCATGCCCTCGGCGCTTTCCACCAAGGACCGTCCGATGTTGCCGCCCAGGTGCGCGCGACCAAAGCCCGCGGCCAACAACTGGT
>CAIKQM010000709.1 GCA_903829565.1 uncultured Planctomycetota bacterium | reverse complement strand
GCCGACGGCGAAGTGTGGATGGGGGCCGCGTGGAAGGTGCGCGATCGGCTCAACCAAGCGCTGGGCAACGCGGTGGGCGATGCGACGGCGGATCTGTTGTTCTTGTCGTGGATGAACGCTTACAGCCAAGGTGCCATCAAGTCGGTGATCGAGACGCAGTGGTTGTTGTTGGATGATGATGACGCCAACCTCAACAACGGCACACCGCACTATGCGCAGATTGACGGTGGCTTCCGCGCACAGGGTTTCCCCGGCGTGGAGTTGCGTCCTCTGACGATTGAGAGCTTGCCGCTCATTGCCGATCAGAGCACGGAGCGCGGGCCTTATCCGGTCGACTGCCGCATCGTGCCGCAGTTTGGTCAAGCGCTGACCGAAGCCAAGTTGTTCCGCCGCGTCAACGGGGGTGCGTGGCAGGAGGTCGACCTCGTCGCCCAAGGCGAGCAGCGTTGGTCGCACCACATTCCGCCGGCAGTATCACCGGCGCAAGTGGACTGGTATGTGCGCGCGTCCGATGCGTTGGGCACGACCGTCTACGCACCACAAGGAGCGCCTGCGATCACGCATGGCTTCCGCATTGGTACGCCCGCCGTTGTGAGCATCGAGCGCTTTGATGCAGGCACCGCAGGTTGGACGAGCGGCACCTACGGTGACACGACAAACCTCACGAGCGATTGGGAACACGGCGTGCCAGCCGGCAAGATCGGCAATGTGGTGCAAGGTACTACGCCGATTTCGTGGCGTGATCCTGCGGTTGCCGCCTCGGCGCCGTACTGCTTTGGCACGGACATCGCGCCCAGCGGCAATGGCAGCTACCAAGCCAACATGCACACGTGGTTGCGCTCTCCGCCGCAAGACTTCACGGCGCGTTTTGGCGTGACCTTGCGCTACAAGCGTTGGTTGTCGACACAGCTGTCGTCGTTCGATCAAGCGCGCATTCGTGTCAACGGCGCGATCGTGTGGACGAACTCCGCCAGTGCCATCACCAACGACAGCGCGTGGAGCGAGCAAGTCGTCGACAGCTCTGCCTATGCCGACAATCGTGCGGGTGTGGTGGTGGAGTTCGAGCTCAAGACCGATGGCAGTGTGCAGCTCGGTGGTTGGGCGCTGGATGATGTGGAGTTCCTTGCGCTCGGTCCCGCCGTGCCTGCGGCGACGGCCAGCGCTTCGGTGGGCTATGGTCCCGGTAAGCGCAACTCCAGCGGCATTGCGGCCACATTGGTCAGCTATGGCACGCCAGCACTAGGTGGCGGCTTCACGATTCAGTTGTACGGCGGCATCCCTGCGCAGTACGCGGTGCTCGTGTCGTCAAACAACTATGGCGCTGCGCCGCTCTATGGTGGCATGCGCTTGGTGGGCAGTCCGTTCACGCGCGATGCGTTGTGGACGTTGAGTGGCTTTGGCGAGGCGTACTACACGCCGAACATCCTGCCGACGATGGTGGGCACCACGCGCTTCTACCAAGCGTTGTACCGCGATGTGCAGGCCAGCGACGGCACCGGTGTCGGGCTCTCGCGTGCGTTGCGTGTCGAGTACGCGCCCTAAGGTCGCAATGGTGACTGTGGCTGAGGCGGCAACAACCACACACACACGGCGGCTGTTGCGGCTACACCCGCGGCTGCGAGGAAGGCTGTGCTCGATCCGTGCACTTGCCAGAGCGCACCGAACAGCGCGCCTGCAGGCAGCGCCAGCAAGCCTGTGACCAAGTGGTACCGCCCGAACGCGGCTCCCTGACGTTGCGGCGGCGCAAAGGCGGCGATCATGGCGCGTTCCGGACCTTCCACCAGACCGGTGTGAATGCCGTGTGCCAAGGCGAGCGCGAGCACCAACGCAGGTGTTTGCGCCCACGCAAGTCCGGCGTAGACGGCCGCGAACAGCAGGAACCCGCTGCCTAGTGTTTTTGACAAGCCGATGCGGTCGCCCAGGCGCCCGAGCAACAGCGCCGAGCTGCTCTTGACCATGTGCAGGCCC
Source organism: uncultured Planctomycetota bacterium (assembly GCA_903829565.1). Classification (GTDB taxonomy): domain Bacteria; phylum Planctomycetota; class UBA1135; order UBA1135; genus SXXH01. The sequence goes on along the minus strand of CAIKQM010000709.1, from coordinate 1,709 downwards.
ACCCACAACAGCGGCAAGGCCAACAAGGAGTCTTGCACACCCAACACCTCTTGGGCGCGCAACACCACGAACAGATCGCTGGTGGCGGCCAAGGTGAAGAGGCCCATCGGCAACAGCAAGCGCCATTCGCCGCGCTCGGGCGGTGCAAGGATGGGGCCCACCGTGCGCAGCTCGCGCGAGCGCGGTGCTTCCTTGAGCAACCACACCAACACCACCAAGGAGATAGCACCGGGAATCGCGGCCAGCGCGAACACGGTGCGCAGGTCCAGCGCGCACCAAGTCAGCAACACCACCGCCACGAGCGGCCCGATCACCGCGCCCGCGTGGTCCATCGCGCGATGAAAGCCAAAGGCCTCACTGCGCGTTTCGGGCGGCACCGCTTCGGCCAACAACGCATCGCGCGGCGAAGTGCGCAGACCCTTGCCGACACGGTCAAAGGTGCGGATCGCGATCACATGTCCGGCGCTTGAGGCTAAGGCCATCAAGGGGCGTGCGATGGCGGGGATGGCGTAGCCCAACCCAACTAGGCCTTTGCGCCGTGACATACGATCCGATAGCCCGCCAGACACCAACTTGAGGAAGCTCGCCGTTGCGTCAGCGAGTCCTTCCATCAAGCCCAACGCCGCGGGACCTGCTCCCAGGCTGCTTGTCAAAAAGAGTGGCAGCAACGGTGCCACCATCTCGCTGGCCACATCTGAAAAGAAGCTCACGATCCCGAGCGCCAACACGCTCGGCACCTGCCAAGGCCTTAGCCGTCGCGTGCGCGCTGCCTCGCTCATACACGCGACATCAACGCCAACGTGCGTGCTTTGACTTCCGCCATCTCGACGATGGGCGTGCCCGCTTGCTGGGCACGCGGCTCGCCGCCGCACGCGCTCCACGGTTGCGAGCACAGGAACACAGCACCACGCGCCGGATCCGCATCCACGCGACCATGCGTGCCTTTGATCAAGCTCGCATCGAGCGGGATCACATCCATCAGGTAGCGCATACCCAGCTTCTTTTGCAGCAAGCGCAGCGCAATGCGCGCCATGGGCAAAGGCAGCTTGGGATCCAGCAGCAACTCGCACGGGTCGTAGCCGTGCTTGCGGTGGATGTCGACCGTGCGCGCAAAGTCAGGCGCACAGGCATCATCGAGCCAGTGATAGTAGGTGAACCACGCACCGGGCTTGGCGACCAACACCAGATCGCCCGCCCGCGCGTGATCGAGGCCCGCAGCCGCGCGCGTCGGGCCTTCCAAGACCTCTGCCACACCGACGAGCTCCCTAACCACGGCGCGCGCCGCGTCCAGAGCCTTGCGGTCCTTGGCGTACACATGCGCCACCTGATGGTCCGCCACCGCAAACGCGCGGCTACCAAAGGGATCAAACACCTCGCCATTCGGCGTCTGGCGCACGGCTGCCAAGCCCGCTTGACGCAACACGCGATTGATGTGCACCGGAGTGTGCGCCTCTTCAATCGAGTACTCGCTGACCACCATGGTGGCCGCGCCGATGGCTTCGGCCGCGGCACGGATGTCGCCGACCAAGGTGTCTACTTCGCGTAAAGCCTGCAACGAGCGGGGATGATCCGGACCAAAGCGCTGGTGGTCATAGTCCAGATGCGGCAGGTACACCATTGTCAAGGTGGGTTGACGCTGTCCAATCGTTTTGACAGCCGCATCCGCCAGCCAGCGCGAGCTGGGCAACCCGCTTTTCGGCCCCCAGAAG
>CAIKQM010000708.1 GCA_903829565.1 uncultured Planctomycetota bacterium | reverse complement strand
GCTGGCCGGCCGCGAGAGTGGTGTCGTGGCTTTGGAGGGAGAGCGACTCGTGCGGGACGCACTCGCCGCGCGAGTTGAGGTCGAGTGCGTGTTGTTGAGCTCGGCGCGTGCGCACGAAGCCGCCAGCTACGCGCCTGCCTTGGTGCGTTTGGTGGACGACGCCTTGTTGGCCAAGCTGTCCGAGTTGGACGCACCGCCGGGAGTCGCGGCGTTGGTGCGGCCACCGGCTCCGCTGCGTCTGCAGGACTTGCGCGCGGAGGCTCACAGCTTGCTGGTATGCGTCGCAGGCGTGTCCGATCCCGGGAATCTGGGTGCCATCGCGCGCTCGGCCGAGGCCTTTGGTGCCTGCGGTCTGGTGATTGCCAAGGGCGGTGCCTCGCCGTGGCGCAGCAAGACGCTGCGCGGTTCGATGGGCTCCTTGCTGCGCTTGCCTGTGTTGGATCGTGTGGAGCCTAGTGCGATCGCCGCCGAGTTGACGCGCTTGGGTTGGCGGCACACGCTGGCCGCCACGCGCGGTGGTGTGGATCCGCGCGACCATGATTGGAGCGGTCCCACAGCCTTGTGGCTGACGGGCGAGACGGGCGCCTTGCCTGACCTGGGTGTGGCTCACGCCAGCGTGACCATCCCGTTGGATGCGCGTGTCGAGTCGCTGAATGTGGCAGTGGCTGCTGCGGTGTTGGTGTTTGCCGCGCGCCGCACCGGCCCAAGCAGCGCCCATCAGGAGTCCACGCGCCGTGGCTGAGGGCTTGTTTGCGCGTCAAGCCAATTTGACGGCCCCATTGGCCGCGCGCATGCGGCCGCGGACGTTGGAGGAGTACATTGGCCAAGCGCATCTCTTGGGTGCTGATAAGCCCCTGCGGCGTGCGATCGAGGAGGGGCGTACAGGCTCCGTCATCTTGTGGGGGCCGCCTGGTACGGGCAAAACAACGCTGGCGCGCTTGATCGCCCAGCGCTCGCAGAGCCGCTTTGAGCCGTTCAGCGCCGTCAGCGAAGGGGTGCCGCGCATGCGGCAGATCTTCGACGCCGCACGCGAGCACCGTCAGTTGGGCGGCAAGAGCACGATTCTCTTCGTCGACGAGATCCATCGCCTCAACAAAGGTCAGCAAGATGCGCTCCTGCCCGCGGTCGAGGACGGCACGGTCATCCTGATTGGTGCAACCACCGAGAATCCTTCCTTTGAGGTGAATGGTGCGTTGTTGTCGCGCTCGCGCGTGTTGGTGCTGAAGTCGTTGAGCGATGCTGAGATTGGCGAAGTCCTGCACAGTGCGCTGCGCGACACCGAGCGTGGCTTGGGTGCGCGCTCCTTGATGATCGCCCCTGATGCGCTTGAGTTCCTGGCGCGCAGCGCGGATGGCGATGCACGCCGGTCCTTGGTGGCCTTGGAAGCCGCCGGCCACATGGTCGAACAAGGCGGCTGCATCACGCTGGAGGTGGCACGCGAGGCATTGCAGTTGCGAGTGCAGAAGTCGGACAAGTCCGGCGATGTGCACTACGACCAACTGAGCGCCTTTCACAAGTCGCTGCGCGGCAGCGATCCCGATGGTGCGCTGTACTGGGCCGCACGTTTGATCGAAGGCGGCGAAGACCCGATGGTGTTGTTCCGTCGGGCTACCGCGATGGCGAGCGAGGACATCGGGCTCGCGGATCCGCAGGCCTTGCAACAAGCCGTAGCTGCACGCGAGGCGTATCACATGTTGGGCGCGCCCGAAGGCTACTTGCCGCTGGCGCAGTTGATCATCTATCTCGCCACGGCTCCGAAGAGCAACCGCGTCAAGGCAGCACTCGATGCCGCACTACAGGCAGCGCGCTCATCGGCGGGTGCGCCAGTCCCGCTGCACATCCGCAACGCGCCTACCAAGCTGATGAAGGAGCTCGGTCACGGCGAGGGCTATCGCTACGCGCACGATTCAGCCACGGGTTACAGCGCGCAAGAGTACTTGCCCGACGAGTTGCGCGGGCAACGCTTCTACGAGCCGGGTGCGTTTGGCTTCGAGAAAGAGATCGCCAAGCGCCTCGAGTGGTGGGCCAAGCAGAAGTCGTCGGACGCCTGAGTCGCGCCGGCTCTGTCAAGTCGACTTGCGCACGTACTCGGACTTCAACTGCATCGCGCCGAAGCCCTCGATCTTGCAGTCGATGTTGTGATCGCCCTCCACGAGGCGAATGTTGCGCACCTTGGTGCCTACTTTGAGCGCGGATGAAGAGCCTTTGACCTTGAGGTCCTTGATCACCGTCACGCTGTCGCCGTCCTGGAGCCGCGTGCCATTGGCGTCGCGCACCACCAAACCTTCTTCAACCGTCTCAGTCGTGGCCGTGGCCGTACTTGCGCTCCACACATGGCCGCACTCAGGACAGGCTAGGGTGTCGCCTTCCGGATAGGTGTAGACGGACTGGCACTTGGGACACGGCGGCAGCTCACTCATGCGGGCTGCATCATCTCACGCAAGCGAGGTGCGAGCCAAGACTCCCGGCGTGCGCGTTCAACATTGTGGATCGCCAAGTTGAGCGCACGGCGCGAACCCACCAGCACACACAAGCGCCGCGCGCGCGTGACCGCCGTGTACAGCAAGTTGCGTTGCAGCATCAGCGCGTGCTGCATCGTCAAGGGAATGACCACCGCAGGGAACT
>CAIKQM010000707.1 GCA_903829565.1 uncultured Planctomycetota bacterium | reverse complement strand
GCTCGGCCCTCTATTGTACGAACGCCACCTGCCCGAAATCGGCGCCGCCCCGCGCGACACCTACGAAGGCGACGGCTACATCATCGTGCGCGGCCCCGACTCGAAAACCGTCGAGCAAGCGCTCGCCCGCGTGGTCGAGACAGTGCGCGTCGAAGTGAGCTGACGCGCCTACCAGGCAGAGTAGGACATTCGATGTCCGGACTGCCACGCGTTTGCGTCGGTGGCCCGCAGCGCGGCACAATGCGCGGCATGGACATCCTCTTCCTCTCTCCCGGCTATCCGGCCGAGATGCCGCTCTTTGTGCGCGGGTTGGCGCAGGTGGGCGCGCGTGTGTGGGGCGTGGGCGACCAGGCCAAGGAGGCGTTGCCGGAGGAGGCGCGGCGGGCGTTGGCGGGGTACTTGCCCGTCAAGAGCTTGTGGGATGAGGAGGCGACCATGGCCTCCATTCAGAACTGGCTCGGTGGGCGGCGGCCGGACAAGATCGAGTGCTTGTGGGAGCCGGGCATGATTCTGGCGGCCAAGCTGCGCGAGCGCTTGGGTGTGGCCGGGCCGACGGTGGCCCAGACGACGCCGCTGCGCGACAAGGTCGAGATGAAGCGCGTGCTGGAAGCCGCCGGTGTGCGTGTGCCGCGCAACGGGCGCGCGCGCACGCGTCAAGAGGTTTTGACGCAGGCGGAGCGCATCGGCTTTCCGTTGATCTTGAAGCCCGTGGCTGGTGCCGGATCGGACGACACCTATGAGGTGCGCGACCAAGCCCAGCTGGAGGACGCTTTGCGCGCGACCCAGCACGTCCCCGAGATCATCGTCGAAGAGTACATCGAAGGCGAAGAGCACACCTACGACACCGTGTGTGCTAACGGCGAGGTGCTGTTCGAAAATGTCGGTTGGTACAGGCCGAAACCGTTGGTCGCGAAGCTGAACCATTGGATCAGCGCGCAAGCGCTGTGCTTGAAGGACTTGGATGCGCCCGGACCGGCCAAGGGCCGCGCCTTAGGGCGTGCTGTGATTCAAGCTTTGGGCATTCGCGACGGCTTCACGCACATGGAGTGGTTCCACACGCCCAAGGGCGAAGCCGTCTTCGGCGAGATCGGCGGGCGTCCGCCGGGGTCGCGCTTGGTGCATGTCATGAACTATGCCTGCGATGCGGACCTGTTCCGAGCGTGGGCCGAGGCCACGGTGCATGGTCGCTTGGCCCAGCCGATCACGAAGAAGTACAACGCCGCCGTGGTGTTCAAGCGCGCGCACGGTCCGGGGCAACGCATCCGCGCGCATGAAGGGCTGGACCGCTTGTTGGAACGGCATGGCGAGCATGTGGCCAACCTCGATCTGTCACCGGTGGGCAGCGCACGCGCCGATTGGAAGAAGTCGCAGGTGGGCGATGGTTGGTTGGTGGTGCGGCATCCGGATCTGGGCCGCACATTGGAGTTGGCCGATGAGTTCAGCAACGAACTGCGCGTGGTCGCGGGCTGAGGCCTGAACCTTCTCTCATGAGCCAACGCATCGTCTTGATCGGGCCGCAACGCTTGCAGCCCACGCTGAATCAGGTGGTCGAGTCCTTGGGTGTGACCGGACGCGTCGCCGCGGTCACCGCCGGTTGGGAAGAGCGCGAAGGCGAAGATCGCGAGTTGTCCGAACACCTAGGCGGGCGCACCGCGAACCTGGAGGTGTGGGCGCGCGTCGAGGACATCATG
>CAIKQM010000706.1 GCA_903829565.1 uncultured Planctomycetota bacterium | reverse complement strand
CTCGCGACGCTGGCGCGCGCTGGCCTTCGCAGCCAGCGTGGCCGCATCGATCGCGCGCCGGATGGCATCGCGATCCGGGCGATCGGTGGACGCAAAGCCATACGAACCATGGGCCAACACGCGCACGCCAATGCCCGAATAGGTATTGGAGGCTGCGTTGTCGACGCGCCCTTTCTCGACCGCGACACTGCGCGTGGTCTTGTGGTGCCAACGCAACAGCACGTGGTCGGCTTGGGCGCCGCGCAGGGCGTCATCGAGCAGGGACAGCGGGTCGAGGTGGGCCATGGAGCTTCCTTAGGGGAGTGAGACGCCTAACTTGTCGAAGATCGACCGTTCCAGTTCAAGACTAGAGGTTGGATCTGTTCCTGCTACCCTGCACCCCTCTATGACGGACCCCGTCATCCGCATCCTGGCCGAAAACCGCAAGGCGCGCTTCGAGTTCCACATCCTCGAATCCGTCGAATGCGGCATTTCCTTGGTGGGAACCGAGGTCAAGTCCTTGCGCAACGGCGGGGCCAGCCTTGACGGTTCCTTCGGGTTCATCAAGAACGGTGAATTGTGGCTCTACGCCGCCACCATCGCCGAGTACGCCCAAGGCAACGTCCACAACCACGAAATCCAGCGCGAGCGCAAGCTCTTGGTCCACAAGAAGACCGTCCTGGAGTGGAGCAAGCTAGTCAAGGAAACGGGCACGACGCTGGTGCCGTTGACGCTGTATTTCAAGGGCTCGCGTGTGAAGGTCGAGATGGGCTTGGCCAAGGGCAAGAAGCTGCACGACAAGCGCGAAGGCATCAAAGAACGCGAAGCCAAGCGCGACATCGATCGCGCGATGTCGCGCCGGCGCTAGAACTGCGCCAGATCTGTGCTAGGATCCACGCGTCGTCTAACGACGGGGGCGCAACGGTTTCGATCGTTACGAACGTCGAAGGGCTGCATGCCGGGGAGCCTGAGTCACCCCGTAAAACATCTCGGGACCGGCATAACCTGCCGACAATTACGCTCTCGCGGCCTGATTTAGTTCAGTCCGCCGTCTTGCGAGGGAACGCCTGCGGCCCTTGCAAGACGCCACTAGCAGGCTGGTCGGGTCCTTGTGCCTCGGTGGGACCCGACGAGACCAAAGGGGCTGGTCTGCGGCGAGCCCGTCCATGGGCGCAAGGCGGACGAGATCTTTAAGTTCGTGGAACACGCATGTAGATGCCGTTTGCCACGCGCGTGGCGACACGCGGGTTCGACTCCCGCCGCCTCCACCAAACTTGCTACGCTCGCGACATGCGGGCAGTGCTCCTCCTTTGCTTGGCCGTGGCCATGTGTGCGGCCTCGTGCCGCGTCGCGGGTCAGAACGACCACAACCTGTCCCAGTTGCACGACTCGGACACACGCCACCGCTATCGCGGTGTGTTGGTGAGCGATTTCGAGTATGTGGCGCGCACGGCTCTGGGCAAGTCGCTGGAGAACGCCGATCTCAGCCTCGCGCAAGCCAACGAAGGCAAGATCGCCAATCCGACCGAAGAGTGCGTCGACAACTTGGCGGACTTGCTATCGCTCGACGGCAACGATGCCACGGTCTTTGCCCTGCAGTTGGAGTGGTGTGCGCGCTTAGCGGTCGAAGATCCGGCCATTGTCGTGCGGGAACTGGCCATGGAAGGCTTAGGTCCCTTGGGAGCCCAGCTCCAACCAGGACTACCGCAAGCGGCCGGGGCCGGCAGTGATCTGGCGACGCCGGAGATGTTGTCCGCAGTGTTCGCACAGATGCTCAATGCTGTGCGTGCTGCGCGCGAAGGTGCTGCGGATGCGACTCAACGGCGCACCGACGCTGTGACGGCCTTGCGTGCGTTGCGCATGGATGCAGCAGGTTTGTGGCGCGCCGCGCGACTGGTGCGCGAGGTGCGCCGCGTGGATCCCACCGAGGGCGAAGACCTGCGCGCGCTGACGCGCGACTTGCAGGTTCAGCTGTGGAAGCGGGCGGTGGGTGCAGGGCTGACGGATCGCGACGAGCGTGTGCGCGCCGCCGCCATGCGCACCTGCACCGCGGCCGATCCTCAAGCGGCCAATGCCGTCGTGTGGGAGCTGTTGCGGCGCGAAGACTCGGACTATGTACGCATCGCCATGGCTCGCATGCTGCAAGAGCGTGGTCTGCCGCAAGAATCCAATGGCGTCACGCGCGAGATGTGGTTGGAACATCTCTACGGTCAGGCGACCGGGACTGCCGAAGATGCCGTACGCGTTGCGGCCATGATGGCACTCTCAGCACAAGCACAAGCGGGCTTCCAGAGCTTGCGTGAAGAGGATTGGCAGGCGTGGTGGCTGGCTCGCAAGTGAACACAGTGCCCGCGAACAGGGCGCGAGCGCGCTGGTACATGCTCCTGCGCTTGGCGCTGGGGTTGGGCTTGCTGGTGCTGGTGGGCTGGAATGTGCCTTGGCGCGACCGATTGCTGGTGACCGAACAAGGCACCACAGTGCCGGTCGCAGGCGAGATTCAAGGCTCGTGGCAGGCCACTTCGATCGGCTTCACCGTTGATCCTGCTGTCGAGCGCACAACCTTGCCGGCGCGCCTGCAAAGCGATCTCGCCGCGCTTGGCAACGAGCAAACCCCAACCGTGCAGTGCACGCGGCGCGCCGCGGACTCGGGTGCCGATGGCTATGAATGGCGCCCAGGCATTGTGCGCGTCTTTGCCGAAGCGGAAGGACGCACCTTTGTGTTGGCCTTCGGCTTGTTGTTGCTGGCGATCTTCATCGGCGTGGTGCGCTGGTGGCGTTTGCTAGCAGCGGTCGGTGTACGCGCGCCCTTGTGGGATTGCACGCGCCTGACCTTCTTGGGTGTGTTCTTCAACCTCGTGGTGCCCGGCTTGACCGGCGGCGATGTCGTCAAAGCGGTGCTCGTCGTGCGTGAGAACCCGACCAAGCGCGCTGACGCCTTCGTGTCGGTGGTGGTCGATCGCGCGCTGGGGCTTTTTGTGATCGTGGGCTTGACGGCCGTGGCCGTCAGCTTGGCACCAGAGACCTTTGGTGATTTGCGCACATGGGTCGTGGGCGTGTTCCTCACGCTGTGCGTAGCTGCGTGGGCCGCTTTGGCCGCGTGGCCACGCAAGTTGTTGCGCGTGGATGCGTGGCTGCCGCGCTTGCCGCAAGGCGACAAGCTGCAAAGCCTCGATCGCGCCGTGCGCGAGTACCTCAAGCACCCGACGACTCTCGTCATCGCGGTGTTGTTGTCGATTGCCAATCATGTGGTGATTGCGCTGGCGCTCTGGGCCCTGACGATCACGCTCGGCGCCGCCACCTTGCAGTACATGGAAGTGCTCGCTGCCGGGGCGATCGCCAATGTGGTCTCGTCCGTGCCTTTGGCGCCAGGTGGCTGGGGCGTAGGCGAAGCGGTGTACGGCTTCGTGTACCAGAAGCTCGGGGAGCCTGGCACAGCAGCGTCCGTTGGAACGGTCGGTATCGCGGTTAGCGTCAGCTATCGCTTGTTGATGACGGCGATGGGCTTGATCGGCGGTCTCTTTCTTTTGACGCGCTCGACGCGCGCAGCCACGGCTGCGGCTCGCAACGAGACTTGAGAGCTTCCCGTACTCGCACTGTGCGGCTAGGATGGTGCGCCTATGAGCCTCCTCGTCATCGGCACAGTGGCCTACGACACCATCGAAACGGCCTACACGCGGCGTGAAAACGTGCTGGGAGGTTCGGCGATGTACTTCTCCATCGCCGCCGCCAAGTACACCAAACCCGCGCTCGTTGCCGTCGTAGGTGAGGACTTCCGTCCCGAACATACGAAGCTGTTGAAGGACAACGGCGTCGACACGCAAGGGCTGGAAATGCAGAAGGGGCGCACCTTCCGTTGGAGCGGGCGCTACGAGGTGGATTGGAATACGCGCGTCACGCTCGAGACGCAGCTGAATGTGCTCGAGACCTTTGATCCCAAGATCCCGCAAGAGTGGCGCGCCGCCAAGTATGTGTTCTTGGCGAATGCCGCGCCTGCGGTGCAGTTGCGCGCTTTGGAGCAAATCGATCGGCCCAGCTTTGTGATGGCCGACACCATGAACTTGTGGATCGAGACTTCGCGCGAAGACTTGAAGAAGTTGCTGCGCAAGGTCGATGCCATTGTGCTGAACGACGAAGAGGCACGCATTCTGACGGGCGAGCGCAATCTCATTCGCGCCGCGGGCATGGTGCTGGGCATGGGACCCAAGTATGTGCTGCTCAAGAAGGGCGAGCATGGCGCCTTCATCATGGGTTCGGATGTGCACTTCTCGTTGCCGGCCTATCCGGTCGAGCAGGTCATCGATCCCACCGGTGCCGGCGATACCTTCGCGGGCGGGTTCATGGGGCATGTGGCCGCGAGCGATCGCTGTGACCCGCCGACGTTGCGCCGCGCCATGCTGTGGGGCACCGTGACGGCCAGTTTCTGTGTGCAGGGCTTTGGCCCCGAGGCGCTCGTGGCGCGCACGCAAGCCGAACTGGCCTCGCGGTATGACGACTTGATGACGATCGTGTCGCCGTAACGGCGCGAACGCATGCAAAGCG
>CAIKQM010000705.1 GCA_903829565.1 uncultured Planctomycetota bacterium | reverse complement strand
GCACCTGCAGCAAAGGCCTTGAGGAACAACTCCAGCGCGCGTTCATCCTCGTCTTGTTGCAGCGCAATCTCGGCGCGCACCAGCGTCGCGCGTGCAGGTTCGGGCTCGATACCTTTCAAGCGACGCAAAGCATCTTCGGCATCCACGCGCTTGCCGGCCAAGAAACTCGCGCGCGCCACGCTGATCCATTGATCGGCCCACGCTGCTCGTAGAGCTGCATCGCTCGGCGCTTTGCCCGCAAGCGCTGTGCGCAAGCGTGCGGCCGTTGCCACACTCAAGCGCGGCTCGACGCGCAGCTTGGCCACATACACACGCGCCCAAGCCTCAAAATCACGGTCGAACTGTTCGGGCGTGGTGCTCAAGCACGAGCGAAAGGCTTGGTCCAGATCTTGACCGCGCTCAAACGCTTCCAGCAAGCGCACCAGCGGCGCAAAGCCCTGCTTCTCGACCACCATGCGCACCATCAATCCGGCTTGGTAGTACGCGTAGATCACGCGCGAGCCACGGAAGGCGCGATTGATCGTGCGGCATTGCAGCAGATCGTCATTCGCGAGCGCATCGATCAACTCGCGGCGCAGATTGCGGGTCCAGGCCGGATTGCGCGTCTCCTCTTCCCATGTGGCGATGCCTTCGGTGATCCAGCGCGGGCACCGATTCTTCGAGATCCCCAAGTGGATCACGTGCGTGAACTCGTGATACGCGGTGCGTGCCCAAGATTGCGTGCCGCGCATCTCTGCTAGCGGCGACACGGCCGTCACCACCGGGCCAAAGCACACACCCAAAGCAGGAAAGCCCTCGAAGCCCACGGACCGCACGGAGAAGTCCGCCATCTTGCCGAACACTTCGATGCGCGTTGGTGACGGCGTGAAGCCATAGCGTTCGGAAAGCACCAGGCGCGCGTCGGCGTAGAAGCGCGTCATCAGCTCTTCCAACACCTCGCGGCCCTTGGCTTCCCAGCTATACGAGAGCGGACCTTGCTCTACGACCACATGCCGCTGCGCCATGCGCGTCAGCACCAAGCGCATGTTGTCGCGCCAGGCATCGGCGCGACCTTCGGCCGCTTCGGCCGAACGGTTCAATGTCGCCAGAGCCGCGACCTCATCGCCGGTGTTGGCTTGGGCGCGCCCCAAGTACGTCAACGCTTCATGATCGCTGGGATTGCGCGTCGTCGCACGCACCAGCCACGGCAGCGCCTCGGCAAAGCGGTACTGTTCGACGAGAATGCGGCCCAAATCGCGGGCGGGAGCGCCATCTCCGGCATCGCGCGCCTCCAAGGCTGCAATCAGAGCTTCTGCGCGCGGCAGATCCTGTTCCAAGAACGCGAGCGTGGCCTGTGCTGACACCGTAGCGCGACGCTCGGGGGCCACTTCGCTCAACACGCGCAAGGCTGAGCGCGCGGCCAAGAGATCGCCATCTTGCAGATCCGCGCCCACAGCGACGAGCAACGTCTCCGGCGAGCGTGGACGGGCACTCAACGCGCGCCGCAGAAACTCGTCCGCCGACCGGCGTTGGCGCAACCAGTTGTAGCTATGCAGGGCAAACTGACCGAGCAGCGCGCGCTCGTGATCCGGATCGATGCTCAATGCTTGGTCGTACAGCTTGGAAGCCGAACGCTGGCTGGCATCGGCCACTTCACGGTCCGCCTCGAAGTACACATCCGCCAGAGCGACCAACGCATCGGGCTCCACGCCCTCTCCATCTTCCGCCAGCTTGATGGCCGCCACATAGTCGCGCGAGGCGTCCGCCAAGCGCCCTAGGGCGCGCAGGCAATGACCGCGCGCCAAAAGCGCCGTCCACTCGCGCGCTTCGGCCTTGGCGCCTTGCGCGTACAACTGACGCGCTTGCGTCCGCTGGCCGGCCTCCATGTGGGCGTTTCCCAAGGCCCAGGCATCGCGGGCATCCGCGCCGGGCGCCAGCCAGCGGTCGATCCCACGCTGGGCATCTAGCGCCTGACTCAGGCGCTCTCCGCCCAACACGGCGGCACAGTGCAGCGCCAAACGCGCGGCGCTGCTGGCCAGCGGCCCCGTTTCGCTGGCGCACAGGGCCAGGCTCGTCTCCCACGCTTCGGCAACGCGGCCTTCGCGCAACCGGATCTCGGCCCGCGACAACAGCGCCTCTTTGTCTTGCGGGCGGTCTGCCAGAAGCTCGTCCAGACGCCGCAGCGCCTCGCGGGTCTGGCCACGCCGCCCGAGTCGGGCGCACTCAGCGCGCTCTTCGGCGTACAGCTCTTCGTCCTGCACGCCTTGAACTGAGGCGGGGCCAGCCTGGCTCGGGCTGGCGCCGGACGAGGCTACGAGCACCGCAAGGAGGAGACACCACCAGTGTGAAACGGACCGGCTCACGGCTACTACTGTCCCCGCCCGAAGCCCGCGGCACAAGACCAGAGATCAGTAGCTTCTTGCGACGAACCTCAGGATTTCGTAATCCCGTGCTATGTCCTGCGCACGCCGCACCTCGCTCCGCACCCTGCTCCTCGTGTCCTCCGCCCTCGTCGGCGGCCTGTTCTCAGGCTGCCAGACGCCCAAACCGCTCCCGGTGGAGATGCGCGACAGCGTCGCCACCAACCAAGTGCGGCAAGACCCCGATGCGGTCCCCACTTGGGTGGCTGAGCCGTTGTCGTGGGACAAGCTGCAGCACATCGAAACATGGATCGCAACGGATGGCCAAAACGCCAGCCGCGAATGGCGCATCGAAGCCGAGCTCGAGTTGAACCGCGGCCGTGCGGAGTTCGCTCGTCGCGACTTGAATGCCTTGCGCGCCAAAGGTGGCGAGCCGGATCAAACGATTGCCACGCGCCTGCAAACAGCGCGCGTGGGCTTTGTGGCTGTCATGTCCGACATGAATGCCACGCCGGGACAGCGTCGCCGCGCGGAAGAGTCCATCAAGACCTGTGATGGACTTTTGACAGAGACACGGCGCGTGAACACGACTACGCAAGCTGTGGCGATGGTGGCGCGCGCGACTTGGGGTGCGCGTACGCCGGTGTTAGCTCGTTTGGACAAGGCCGAAGGTCCTTATCGTCGCATCACCGTGCACCACTCGGCCGAGCCGAATCCGGTGGAACTGGATGGCTCGCTGCGCACCTCTTGCGAAGCCGTGCGCCAAATCCAGAACGCACACATGAATGGCGCGCGCACGCAGTACGGCGACATCGGCTATCACTATGTGATCGATCCGTACGGCCGCGTCTTTGAAGCGCGCAAGCTGGAATGGCAAGGCGCGCATGCTTCGGGCGATCACAATCAGCAGAACATCGGCATCTGCATGATCGGCAATTTCGAGAAGGAGAAGCCCAGCGCAGCAGCGTTGGAGTCGCTGGAGAAGACGATCGAGCACCTGCGTGCACAGCACAAGATCGGTCGCACCGAGCTGTACTTGCACAGCGAGTTCCGCGACACCGAATGCCCTGGCGAGCACATGGCTAGCTGGGTGCGCCGTTATCGCGGAGTG
>CAIKQM010000704.1 GCA_903829565.1 uncultured Planctomycetota bacterium | reverse complement strand
GTAGCCCGCCCCGCGCTTGTCCAGAAAACTTGACAACACTTGACGCGCCGCTCGTTCGCCCCCACGGCTTTGGTCGGCGCGTCGAGCCGGTCGCACGCCCCATACCTCCGAGCGCGGATCCTCCGCATGCGGCACAGGATCCGCCGCCAACCACGCCGGCCCCAGCCCGCGCCCACGCACCTCGGCCAGCGGCGCCTCCATGCGCTGCGACCACAAGCGCGCCCAACCATCGCGCGTCCGCAGGCGCCGCACGACACCCGTCTGAGGCAGCTCTGTCCATTCGATCGCCGCCCCGCGGGCCCACTCAGCCACCCGCAAGTCACGCGCAAAGGTCGCCAGCAAGCCCGTCTCCTCGTGGCTCCACAGGCGCGCGAACGGCACCTCTCGCCGTAGCTCCCGCAGCACCTCTGGCATCGTTCCCGTGCGCAACAGCAACGGGATCCCGCGCTTCGCCAGCGACCCTGACAGCTCGCCCAAGGCATCCAGCAGGTAGCTCAGGTGTTGGCCGTCAAACTCCTGCGCACGGCACACCTCGGGCTCGAAGACATAGAGGCCCACGACCTTGCGCCCCGCCTCGCGACCGCGCTCGACCGCAGCAGCCAAGGCCGCGTGGTCCCTTACCCGCAGGTCGCGCTTGAACCAGACGAGTTCGACGGGAGTAGTGCGATCACCGCGCATGCCAGCACGGCCTACGCAGGCAAGCGCGAAGCCGATGCGCGTGGTTTTCGTAAAGTTCTGGAATGCAATAGCTTAGGTCAATCACAACGACTTCATGCAGATTCCATGTCCGCTTTAGCAGCGGCGCTCGCTTGGGGACAACGAGGGGTCGGACATCCCGTGTCCCACCCCCTCGCGAGACTACCCCGACTCATGCCCGCGGCGCGACCCTACACGAATGGTGATGGCGACTACCTAGCTCGGTGGAAGCGACTGCTGCACCTCGATTTTCGGTTGCGCAGCGGTACGCGGCCCAACGCCAAGTCTCTGGCGCGCGAGTGCGGTGTGTCGGTCAAGACCATCTACCGCGACATAGACGCCCTGCGCACCGAGCTGGATGCGCCTATCGACTGGGATTCCGAGCGGGGCGGGTACTTCTACAGCAAGCCCGGGTTCTTGATCCCCGCGGCGGCGCTGACGGAGTACGAGCTGTTGGCGATGATGGTCGCCGAGCAGGCCGTTTCGCAGTACGAAGGCACGCCCCTCTTCGACTACCTGCGCGATGCGTTTGACAAGGTGCTGCGCCACATGCCCGGCGAAGCGATGACCCTGCACCAGCAGGTGGTGGGCACGATTCGCTTTGGCGGTATGCCGCCGGCCACGCTCGATCCCTCCATTTGGTCGGCCCTGTGCGCCGCCGTGCAACACCGCGAACGCATCACCATCGAGTACCTCAAACCCGGCGAGAAGAAGCCCGGGAAGCGCTTGCTCGAGCCGGTGCAGCTGTTGGTGCGCGATCGCGAGTGGTTCTTGGTGGCGTGGTCACAGGAGACCAAGAGCTACCCGATGTATTACCTGCCGCGCATCAAGTCCGTCGAACGCATGGCCGAGCGCTTTGAACCGCGCAAGGACTTCTCGCCCCATAGCTATTGGCAGGACGACTTCAACGCCATGGAACGGCGTGGCTCGAAGCGCGCGATAGTGCTGCGCTTCCAGCCGTCGCATGCCCACCTGGCGGACGAGCGGCCGTGGGCAACCAACCAGAAGCTCCGGCGCCACCGCGACGGCTCGATCACCATTCGGTTCATGACTTCCGCGTTGTTTGAGGTGCGGAGGCAGGTGCTGCGGTTTGGGGGGGCGGTGTCGGTGGTGTCGCCGCCGGAGTTGAGGGATGAGGTTGCGCAGGCGGCGATGGATTTGTTGAAGCAGCACAGCCCGACGAAGAACTCGAGAAAGTGATACTGGCCCGGCTGAGTGTGCAGGATTCGCACCGGCCGGCTCGAAAAGCCTGGCACAAAAGCCGGATTCCAGCGACGGGAGCCCTACAGCGCTCGTCTAGATAGGGAGGCCCCTTACCAGCCCGAGACCTGGAAATGGCCCGCACGAGGCCTGGGACTGGGCAGCCTGCACCGTCTCGGCCCGGCACGGCGCTGACTTCCTCCGAAGCCAACCCGCGCCAAACTTCCGCTCACCAGCGTTCCTGACCCCG
>CAIKQM010000703.1 GCA_903829565.1 uncultured Planctomycetota bacterium | reverse complement strand
CGCCGGTCCGCGCTCGACGATGCCGATGTACGGCGGCATCCGCGCCACGGGCTTGTTGCTGTGGAAGGGCGTGCGCCTGAACGCGGGCGAAACGGGCCCGATGTTCCATGGCGAGAACGGCGGTACGGGTGCGTTCACACCTGCGGAACAGCAGGCGATGATCGACTTCCACGAGACCTTGCCGATCCCGTTGAACCCGCACCGCGATCCGGCGACCTTCGGCCTGACGGCCCAGGCGTTGGTCGGTAAGGACCTGTTCTTCGGCATCAACGACACGGGCCTCAACCCGAACTTGCGCAACGCAGGTTGCGCGGTGTGCCACCCGCGCGAATTGACCAGTGGTTCGCTGGCTGGTCCGCGTTTCTTCACGCAGGACTTCCTCAACCCGTTGCTGACGACCGGCGACAACATCGGCCCGGCTCTCGACCCGAGCTGCTTCTCGCTGCGCGAGAACATCGTGGCGCTCAACATCCGCAACATCAACTCGGGCCTCAACGTGGACGAGAACGGTGACGGTGTGCCGGATGCGGACCGCAACGCTGACGGCTACAACGACCTCGAGACCTATGTCCCGATGAACGACGACGGTCATGACGACTTCCGCCGCGATGACGCGAACAGCTATGACTGTCCGTGTGATCCGACGGTCGACGGCAACTGTGATGCGGCCACGTCGACGCGCGTGTTCACGCGCGATCCGGGTGGCTTCTCGATCCCGACCAAGCTCGGCTTGTTCGCGACCGGGCCGTACTTCCACGATCACTCGACCTTCTCGCTGCGTTCGCTGGTTGACCCGCAAACGCAGATGACCTCGCCCATCTACGGCACGCCGGCCTTCCCGGGCCAGACGCCGTACCCGGGCTTGTACAAGTTCTTCAACGAGTTCCACGATGTGCGTGGGCACGAGCAATTCGTGCAGGGCGCGTCCAAGGTGCAAACGACCTTGAACAGCTCGAACGTCGACGCCGACATCGAAGCAATCTTGGCTTACATCAAGTCGCTCTGAGCTAGCTCAGTAGCAGGACTAGCTGACACTTGACGCGCTCTAGGGCGCGTCAAGTTTTTTGTACAGGCTTACAAGCGCACGACGTCACAACGGCCATCGTCATAGCCGACCACGCGCACATGCGCGAGGCCCACGAACAGCCCTGACTCGACCACGCCCGGAATGGTGTCGATGGCGCGCTCCAGTTCCGCCGGTTGGTCGATGCCCTGCGCGAACGAGCAATCGAGGATCGCGTTGCCGTTGTCGGTGCGGTACGGCGCACCGTCTTTGTGCACCCGCACGCGCGGCGTGCAACCCAAGAGGCTCAGGCGGCGCGCAACCATGGGTCGCGCAAACGGCACCACCTCAACAGGCAGCGCGAAGGTCGTGCCCAAACGCGTGACGACCTTGTTGGCACCGACCACGATGACGACTTGGCGAGCGAGGCTTGCCACGACTTTCTCGCGCAGCAAAGCGCCACCTCCGCCTTTGATCATGCGGAACTCGGCGTCGATCTCATCGGCTCCATCGATGGCGAGGTCCAGAGATTCGACCGCATCGAGACTCAACAGCTCGATGCCCATGGCGCGCGCCTTGGTTTCGGTGTCCACGGAAGTAGCCACACCGCGCACGCGTTCGCCTCGCGCCACGCGCTCGCCCAACGCCACGAGAGTCCAATGCACCGTCGAGCCTGTGCCCAAGCCCAAGACCATGCCGGGCAGGGCGTAAGCCGCTGCGGCGCGTCCAGCTGTTTCCTTGGCGTCCATTCCCAGCAGAATAGCGCGCAACGGGGGTAGTTATGGGGGCGGCTTTGGTTTATACTGAGACTCAGTCTCAAAACGGGACGAGCCATTGCCTCCCATGACCAGCCTCAACCAACTCCAGCCAGGCCAATCAGGGCGCCTAGTCTGCATCCAAGGCGAACGTTCCTTCCGCCGGCGTTTGATGGAGATGGGGCTCTTGCCGGGGACGTTGGTGCGCTTGGTGCGCCGCATGCCCTTGGGCGGGTTGGTCGAGCTCGAAGTCCGCGGCGGACACCTCAGCCTG
>CAIKQM010000702.1 GCA_903829565.1 uncultured Planctomycetota bacterium | reverse complement strand
CTCCACCGCTTGGTGCAGGCCATCCGACCAGCGCCGGCCGGCCATCTTGCGGCCCGTGAACTCGTCGACAATGACGACCTCACCGTTCTCTACTACATACTCCTTGTCGAGCGTGTAGATGTGGCGCGCACGCAGCGCGTTCTCGATGAAGTGCGGCCAATCCTCGTGCGGCGGCACAAAGAAGCTCGGCACTCCCACCATGCGCTCGGCTTCTTCGATGCCGGCCTCAAGCAAGGCCACGGCCTTCTCTTTCTCTTTGACTTCGAAGTGCACATCGCGCTTGAGCGCGCACGCCACTTCGTCGGCCTTCTTGTACTTGTCGCTGGAGTCCGCGGCCGGGCCGCTGATGATCAGCGGGGTGCGCGCCTCGTCCACCAAGATCGAGTCCACTTCGTCGACGATCGCGAAGGCCAGATCGCGCTGCACTTGGTCCTCGACGCGCTGCTTCATGTTGTCGCGCAGGTAGTCGAAGCCGAACTCGTTGTTCGTGCCATAGACGATGTCGCACATGTACACCGGCTGGCGTTCCGACGGACTCATGTCCGACTGAATCGAGCCCACCGCCACACCGAGGTAGTCGTAGATAGGCCCCATCCACGCTGCGTCGCGGCGAGCGAGGTAATCGTTCACGGTCACCAGGTAGACCGACTTGCCCGCCAGGCAGTTCAGGTACAGCGGCAAGGTGGCGACCAAGGTCTTGCCCTCACCCGTGCACATCTCGGCGATCTTGCCTTCGTGCAGCACAATGCCGCCGACCAACTGCACATCGTAGTGGCGCAAGCCGAGCGTGCGCACCGAGGCCTCACGCACCAGGGCGAAGGCATGCGGCAACACCGCCTCGATGGTGGTCTCGCCCTTGGCAAGCTGTTCCTTCCACACGCGCGTCTGCTCTTGGAACTGGTCGGCGGTCAGGCCCTTGGCCCAGCCCTCCAGCGCATTGATCTGCTTCACCAGGGGCGACAACCCCTGCACCATGCGGTCATTGCGGGTGCCGAAGACACCCTTCAGGGTAGAGCCAATCGATTCGCCGAATTGGCCCAGCTTGTCAGAGAATGAGTCCCAGTCCATGTCGCGTGCGCTGCCCGGAGAGGCCGCCTGATCCGGCGGGCTCACAAGGTAAGCGCACCATCTCACCGAGTTGCGGCCCTTGCGGCAAGCGTTTGCGCCTTTTGAAAGGCTAAAGAGCCGTCAGAAGGGCTCTAGGCGCCCGCGGGACGCGGTCGGCGTTCCAACATCTGCCCCAGCAAGGCGAACAGGACTTCGCGCGGGTACGGCTTGCGCAAGAGGCCCGAGGCACGCGGCACGCGCTCCAGATCGATGGAACTGGCGGTCGCCAGAAGCACCGGCAAGTGGGCCAGACGCACATCGGAGCGCACGCGTTTCAGGACCTCGTCCCCGCCTAGGCGCGGCATGGCGTAGTCCAACAGCAGCAGATCCGGCAAGGGCTCTTGTTGCAGCCGCTCCCACACCGTTTGGCCGTCGTAGAAGCACTCAACCTCATAGCCGCGCGAGCGCAGCAACGCACCCAGCCCTTCGCAGACATCGCTCTCATCATCAACGACCAGCAAACGCGCGCGCTTGGATGCCTCCTTCTCGGTGTGCGCCAAGTCCTGGGCCATGCGACGCAAGTCACAGTGCGTTGGCAGGCCTTCCTTGGCCCAAGCCTCTTCGATGCGGCGCTTGAGGGCGAGATTGTGTTCCTTGATCTCTTTCCACGCCACCCAATCGGGACTGTCAGGTTGAACTTCCAGATCGTCGTGCGTGTCCACCGAGAGGAAGTACTCGCGATCGACGAGGTACTCCTGCACCACCAACTTCATGAACGGATAGCGAGCATTGCCCAAGCGCAAGGTGTAGCGATCCAAAGACGGGCGCTGCTTGTCACGCGGACGCTCAAAGCGCGCCAACATCGAACGAATGTCCTGAGCATCTTCAAAGTCGTGCTCAGTCACGCGCGGACGAGGACCATGCGGATCCGGCCACGCTTCGCGCACATAGGTCGCGATCGCGCGGCGCAGGTGATTGGGAGTCAGTGCTTCGAGCCGCATGGCGACGCGCTGCGCTTAGCGTCCCTTCCCGGCAAGAGGTTCCGGCAGGCGCAAGGTGCCGATCAAATCATCCAGCGTGCGCACGCCTGCACCGTCAAGCAAACTGGACATATCATCAGCCAGACGCCCGACCAAACCCGGGTCGGAGAAGTTGACGGTGCCCAACTGCACGGCGCGACAGCCGACAACCAGGAACTCCAGCGCATCCTCGGCCGTCATGATGCCGCCGCAGCCGATCACGGGGATGGAAACACTGCGCGCGCATTCCCATGCACAGCGCAACGCGATGGGCTTGATCGCTGTACCCGAGTACCCGCCTTGCACGGTGGCCAAGCCGGGCTTGCCTGTGCGCCAATCGACACGCATGCCGAGCACGGTGTTGACCGCGGTGATGGCATCGGCGCCGGCGGCCTCCACCGCCTTGGCCATGTCGGAGATGCGCGTCACATTCGGACTCAGCTTGGCCCACACGGGCTTGTGACACACTTGCTTGACACCGCTGATCACGCGCGCAGCCGTGCCTGGATCCGTGGCGAAGGGCAGCTTGCCGTCCTGCACATTCGGACAAGACAAATTGACTTCGAAGGCGTCGATCTCTTCGCGCTCGGCCAAGGTGCGCGCCATCTCGATGAAGTCCTCGACGGACTCGGCACCGATGTTCGTGACAATCACCGTATCGGCGCTGCGCGTATCCGGCAGCACGTGCTCGATGTAGTACTGCACGCCCTTGTTCTCGAGTCCGATCGAGTTCAAGAAACCGGCCTCGGTCTCACAAATGCGCGGCACCGGATTGCCGTGGCGCGGGCGCAGCGTGACGGTCTTGGACACCAACGCGCCCACCTGCGAAGGCGGCGCGAGGAACTGCGATTCCATCCCGTGTCCGTAGGTACCGGAGGCGGACATCACAGGGTTGCGCAGGGCAAGCGTCCCGATTCTGGTGCGCAGGTCGGCCATGATCTGTGCAGCGACTCTAGGACTCCGCTCGAGCGGCGGCAACACCCGG
>CAIKQM010000701.1 GCA_903829565.1 uncultured Planctomycetota bacterium | reverse complement strand
GCCCAACTCACGCCCGAAGATGCTCCACGCGCTTTCGCACGCTGCAGCATCACCCTTGGAGCGAGCGCGTGCATAGCCCAACACATTCGCGGCACCCGTGGGCGTGAGTGCGATCTCCGGCTGCGCTGCACCTTGGTTGCGCAAGGCGACATGGTCATCCTTGTCGCCCTTGCGCGGCGAGAAGCGCACCAGTTGTCGCTGAGGATCCGCGGGTGAGAAGGCCTCATAGGCGAGGCCTGCGATGTGCGCGCTGCGCGGCCCAACGGCCGTGATGCGCTTGCCACTGCAACGAATCATCGAACCACCGGCCACGCCTACTGTGCGCACATCAATGGTGCGCACATACAAGCGCGCGCCACCAATGCGGGCTTGCGCCAGCTGCGGGCGTCCGCGCCGCACCAAGCACAGATCGCTGGACGTGCCGCCTACTTCGACAAAGATGCCATCGCTGACTTTGGCGTAGAGGATCGCGGCGGCCACACCTGCAGCGGGGCCTGACAACATGGTCAGGATGGGCCGCGTGCGCATCGTGGCCAGATCCATGATGCCGCCATCGCTGCGCACCACCATCAACGGCGCCGCTACGCCGGAGGCCTTCACGGCGCGCTCGGTCATGTCGGCCGTTTCGAGCATCTTGGGCAGCATGCAGGCATTGATCGCCGCCGTGCGCGTGCGTGTGCGCAAGCCAAAAATCTGCGAAAGTTCGCTGCCCGCCGTGGCACACAAGCCACGCGCACGCGCGCGCTCGACGACTTGCTGTTCGTTAGCAGGATCTTCGATCCCGAAGCTCTGGCTGGCGACGATGACTTGCGCGCCTTGTTGCACCAACTCATCGAGAGCGCGTTCGATGCGCTCGGTCGTCAATGGTTCGTCGAGGTCTACAAAACGCATGTGCGTTTGCAGGTACACACCATCTGCGATCTCGACGGCGCCCAAGTCCATCTCGCGCTTGGCGCGCGCTTTGGTGGCGCCGCGCGCCATGGCAAGGATGCCGACCGGTGCAACATCGCCTTCGAGCAGTGCATTGGTGGCTTGCGTCGTGCCGTGCGCCACCAACACCACTTCGTGCGCAGCGATGCCCGTTTCGCGCAGCAGCAACAGCAGCGAATCGACCACACCACGCGCGACACCTTCTTGCGCGGTATGTGTGGTGGGCACGAGCACCTTGCCCAGCAACTGGTGCGTGGTCGCCTCCAACGCAACGGCATGCGTGAAGGTGCCACCTACATCGATCCCTACTTTGACGCGGCGTGACGGATTCATCGCTCAAGCCATGTAGTAGATCGCACCGGCGATCAGGCCAGCGAAGGCGAGTGCCCACGCGTAGGGGAGTGTGCGCGCCAACAGCGTGTGCACATCGACTTTGAGCTCTGCAGCCAGCCACGCGTTCTGTGTGTTGGTGGGATCGCAGATGCCTTGCACTTGGCCGACAGAGATCAACATGGCGGTGATGGCCGCAGCAGGCAGTTGACCGCTGGTGGCCAGCACGCCTGCTACGCCGTAGCCCAAGCCCCACGTGTTGAGCGGGCCGCGCCACAGCGCCAAAGGCGCGGCCAAGCCAAAGAGCAGCACATACGCCAGAGGGCTGGTGGGTGTGACGGCTTCTACCAAGGGCAACAGCGCGGTTTGAATCGGCCACGCTGTCGATCCGCTCGGGCCTTTGACCGCGACCACCAACATGCCGATGCCGATCATCAACACCACAGCGGCCATGCTGGCTTGCGCGCCGCTGATCATGCTTTGGATCAAGAGACGCAGCGAGCCCGGGCGTGCTGTGGAGAGCGAAGCGTAGGCGATGCCGACGACGAAGGCCGCAGGTGCGGGCAGGCGCGCCACCAACACCAACAGCAAGGGCACCAATGGTGCTGCGAAGGCCCACGGGCGAATCGCGGCACTGTCGAGCTTCCAACGCGG
>CAIKQM010000700.1 GCA_903829565.1 uncultured Planctomycetota bacterium | reverse complement strand
CCAACATCAGCAACTCACCCGTGCGCACATCCAGATCGACATCACGCAGTGCATGCACGACTTCACCAGCGGTGCCGTAGCTCTTGGCCACACCGCGACAGATCACTGCCAATTCATCGGCCTTTGTCATGACTTGAACACCAGAGCAGGGTCCACGCGCAGCACACGCAACAAGGCGATGCCTCCGGCAATGCCCGCGCATACCATGATGGCCGCGAAGCCCAGAGCCGGAACTTGCCAGGGCATCTCGAAAGCGAGGCCGCTGCTAGCCGGCGCAAGCGTGGTGAGACAAGCCGCGCCGAGCCCCACGCCGTAGCCCACAAAGGCGGCCACCATTAGTTGGGCACCGACCATCAGCGCCAAAGTTCCGCTCGTTGCTCCCATTGCTTTGAGTGCAGCGTAGTGTCGCAGATTGTCGAGTACGAACATGTAGAAGGTTTGTCCTGCAGCCAGCGCGCCCACCACGAAGCCCAGCAGGATGGTGAAGCCAAAGTTGACAAGGATCCCCGTCTTGACGAGTACAAACCACATCGTCACATCTTCGAACTCGGCGGAGGTGCGCGCCTCCAGTCCGGTGCGTTCCTCAATGCGCTGCGCCACGGTCTGCACATCGGTGCCGGGCTTGCACTTGACCAACACATAGCCGGTCATGCGGCGATCTGGCGGAGCCACTTGCAGCGCACGACTGTAGGTCGTGTACACCAGCGGATCCCAGAAGAACTCGGGTGCGGAGCGGAAGGTCCCCACCACTTCCAGGCCATGGTCGCGCACTCCAAGAGTGTCGCCGATACGCAACGGCCGCGGGCCTTCACCTTCCAAACCGCGCTTGAGCAGCAGACCATCACTGGCCTGATCGGCGTGAATGATCACCGCGCGATCGCGGCGCAGGTCCTCTAACCGACCGGAGACCATCTCCGGCGGACCGCCGACCAACGAGGCATCGTCCAGACCAATCAATCGCGAGGTGACGCGCGTCCCATCGGGCAAGCGCACGGTCAACCAGCCCTTGTACATGGGCACGGCCCAATCCACGCCATCGACACCGCGCACTTGGTACAGCGCGCGCTCCAGCATCGGCTTGTTGTCTTCGGTGAAGACCAACTGCGGGTCCATAACCCACAGATCCGCGGCACCTGTGTCGCGGATCCAAGCACCTGTGCGCAGCGTGTAGCCGAGGAAGATCGAGGCTTGCTGCGTGACCAGCAACGCGGCGAAGGCCAGGCCGGCAACGAGTGCAAGGTACTTGAGCTTGTCACCCAACAGCATCTTGAGTGCCACGCCGATCATGGACCACTCCGATGCCGTGTAACGAGTCCATCGAGCGTTGCGTCGACCAATTGCCGGGCAGTGGGGCGCACGGCACTCCAGCGCACATCGGGGGAGGCGCCCAAGATGGCCTGCAGCGCGACCACGCCGTGTGCCGCGCCCCACACGACTTGCGTGGTGCGTTCGACCGCGGCCTTGCCTTGAGGCAGATCACCAGCGGTGGCGGCTTCTTCCACCGCGGCCCGCAACAACGCGTAGCACGCCAGCGCGGGATCATCGGCACTGCGTCCGGCAGAGATGCGATGCAAATCGTCCAAAGGCACCGGCGTCAAGAACATCAGACGGAACGGTTCGGGATGAGCGAGTGCGAACTCGACATAGGCGTAGCCGATGGCGCGCAGCTTGGCGAGCGGAGTGCTGGCGCGCGCGGCGCGCTGCATCGCAGCCAACAGGTGCGCTGCATCCTCCGCACACAGTTCGCGCAAGAGCGTGGCCTTATCCGCAAAGTGCGCATACAAGACTGGTGCTGTGTAGCCCACAGCCTTGGCCAAGCGCCGCATCGTCACGCCGGCCACACCATGCTCGGCGAACAAGGTGCGTGCAGCGGACAAGATCTTAGCCCTGCGTGCGGCAAGGTCCTGTTGGCGGCGGTGAGCAGGAGTCGGCATGCGGGCGCTGCGTAACAGCGTTAGGAATCCTAACAGCGTTAACAGGCGGCGCAAGCACCTATTTGAAGACGATCGCCGGCTCGAGCTTGACCACCTTGCGAATGGCGAGCAGGGCCGACAGAGCACAGATCACGACGACTGCAGCAGCCGAGACCAGCAAGATCTGCCACTGCAAGCGGAAGGCCAGCTCCGAGTTCTTGGACAGGATGCCAAAGGTGGAGGCAATGCCCACTCCGATGCCGTAGCCAACAACACCGACCACCAAGGCCTGCAGCAAGATCATGCCCAGCAGAGTCCAGGTCGAAGCCCCCATCGCCTTGAGCGCACCGAACTGCTTCAAGTTGTCGAGGGTGAAGTTGTAGAAGGTCTGCCCTGCGATCGCGGTGCCTACGAGGAAGCCCAACAGCACCGCAGTGCCAAAGTTGATCGGGATGCCCGTGTACTTGAGGTAGTAGAAGACCGACTTCCACTTGAACTCGTTGGCAGGCAACGCCACGAGCCCTGTTTGCTCCTCAATGCGCTTGCACACATCCTCTACATCCAGATGTGGCTTCACGCCAGCCACGATGAAGGACAGCAGCTTGCGCTCGCGCGGCGCGAAGGACACGGCGCGCGAGTAGGTCGTGTAGATGACCGGCTGGGATTGGAAGGTGCGTCCCACACGGCAAATACCCACTACCACGGCGCGGTGGTCATTCAGCTCGAGCACATCCCCCACGCGCAAAGGAATGGGCGGGCCACCTGCCGGATCAGGCTTGGCCAAGCGGCCGCGTGCCCCGTTCTCGTCGACGATCACCCCTTCGGCACGACGCAAATCCTCGAGCCGTCCTTCCACCATCGTGGGCGGGCCGCCCACCAGCGTCGCATCATCCAGTCCAAACAAGTTGACAGTCTGAAAGCGTCCATCGGCCAAGCGCGCCTTCAACAGACCTTTGTAGAACGGCATGGCCCAATCGACACCTTCTACACCGCGCACGGTGTAGAGCTTGGTGTCTTGGAGCGGCTTGACATCGTCGATGTACTGCACCTTCTTGTCCATCACCCAGATTTCCGGGTAACCGGTGTCGGTGACCGTGCTGAAGGTGCGGAACATGATGCCGGTGAAGATGGACATCTGCTGCGTGATCAACAGCGATGCAAACACCACGCCTAGCACGATGCCCAGGTACCGAGCCTTGTCGCCGACCAGCATCTTGAGCGCTACAAACCACATGGCATGCCCAGAGTACATTGAGTAGCCTCGCGCACCCATGACCATCTGGAAGCACTGGTCGGTGCGACTGCTTGTGGTGCCGCTGCTCGTGTTGAGCGCGCTGGTGATCGCCCTGCATGAAAGCCCGGTCGACAGAGCGGTGCTTTCCCTCTTCTACGACCCGGACACGCGCACCTTTCCTGCGCGGTACCACTGGTTCTTCACCATCATCGTGCATGAGGTGATGAAGATCGCGGTCATCGTGGTCGGTGTGCTCGCGCTAGGTGTGTGCCTGGCTGGTCTGGGGCGACCGCGCTTTGCACTGCAGCAAAAGCTGAAGGCTTGGCATCGCCCCGCGCTCCTCGTGGCTTTGGCGATCGCTATTGGGCCCGCGCTCGTGGGCTGGTTGAAGTCGATCTCGCCGCGCCATTGCCCGTGGGACCTGCAGCTCTACGGCGGCACACAACCATGGGTGAGCTTGTGGGACCCGCTGCCCGAGGGCGCCAAGCCCGGCAAGTGCTTCCCTGGCGGCCACGCCTCTGGCGGCTACGCCTTGGTGTCGTTGTGGTTTGCCACGCGCCCCACGCATCCTCAACTGGCGCGAAAACTGCTGGCGTTCGCACTCGCGTACGGCACGTTTATGGGACTTGCGCGCTGTGCGATGGGAGCTCACTTCCCCTCGCACATTTGCGCCTCACTCCTGGTCGTGTGGGCGGTGTGCGTGCTGCTCGCGCGGCTCGTGTATCCCGCCGCGTTGTGCGCTCAACCAGCCAACGCTTGCAACCGCGCGTAAGGACCGCCGCGCGCCAACAGCTCGGCATGCGTGCCCACTTCGGCCACGCGTCCAGCTTCCATCACAACGATGCGGTCCGCCTTGCGGATGGTCGACAAGCGGTGCGCCACGACGAGCACCGTCTTGCCCTTCATCAAGCGCTCCAACGACTCTTGGACGACACGCTCGCTCTCGTTGTCCAAAGCACTTGTCGCCTCATCCAACAACAGCAACGGCGCGTCCTTCAAGAAGGCGCGCGCGATGGTGATGCGCTGGCGTTGACCGCCGGACAAGCGCGCACCCGCATCCGCAACATCGGTTGCGTAACCTAGCGGCAGCGACATGATGAAGTCATGCACGCCTGCCAAGCGCGCTGCTTGCTCCACTTCGGCCTGCGTGGCTTGCGGCCACCCGTAACGGATGTTCTCCAGCACCGTGGTGTGGAACAGGAACGGTGTTTGCGAAACCAGCGCGTACTGGGCCGTCCATGAAGCCAGCGTGTAGTCGCGCACATCGACTCCATGGACCTTGACAGCGCCGGCCGACGGTTCGACAAAACGCGCCACCAAGTCGATGAGCGTGCTCTTGCCAGAGCCAGACGAACCAACGAAAGCCACCGTTTCACCGGGCCGAATGACTAGATCGACCTCTCGCAGCTCGAAGCTCTCCTCAACTCCGTAGCGGAAACCCACCTTCTCAAGCGCGATGCCTGTGCCCAGACCAGTCGCCTGACGCGCATCCGGCCGGTCGACGATGTCAGGTGTTTCGGACAACAGCTCTTCGATGCGCTCGGCTGCACCAGCGGCTTCCTGCGCATTGGTGAGCGCCCGTACGACATCCTTTAGGGCCTGGTACACGGCAGCCACCGACAAGAAGAAGGTCGTGACGCCCTTGGGGTCTTGGAACTGCTTGGCATCAAAGGTCAGCCAGCCAACCAAGAGGATCATCAAGCCCATGCCCACGTGACTGGCGAACATGGTCCACGCCTGGGACAGTGCTTGCGCACGCACCATCTTCATCGTCTGGCGCGTGTACTCACGATTCAGCTCTTGATAGCGCTCCAGCTCGCGCCCTTCCGCGGCGTAGGCTTTGACCGTGCGCACACCGGTGAACATCTGCGCGAGGGCTTGCACACTCTCGCCCAGCTGGGACAAGGAACGGCTGCTGCCGCGCCGCACCTTGTGTGTCTGGCGCCAGAATGGAATCACACGGATCGGCAGCATGGCCATCACCACCAAGGTAGGCATAGGCGCCACGATGAAGGCCACCAGCAATGAAGCAACCACCATCAGAGGTTCTTGCACCACCTCCTTGATGCCATTGCTCAGCACATTCAATGTGATCGTCGTGTCGGATGACAGACGCGACAAAAGATCGCCGAACTGTCGCCGTCCGTGGTAGGCAACCGAGAGGCGCATCAAATGCGTCGCAATACGCTGACGCAAGTCGACCACTAGGCGCAGCGCCAACCAACGCGAGATTGCAAGAAACGCGTACTGAGCGATGCTCGCCACAAGAGCCACGCCAGACAAGACCAGAGCGAGCCGCACGAGAGCCCCCATGGGATCGCCGCCCGAATGGGCATCGCCAACCAGCCAGTCATAGCCGGCGCGCACCATCTGACTCCACCAACCCGTTTTGTCGTTCGAGAATGTGGTTGCAGTGCCAAAGCCTGGGAACAGGATGTCGATCGCTGGGTAGACCAGCAGAACGATAGATCGCTGCCCTAAAGCAGCAATCCATCCAAGAGCGCCCAAGAGCGCAAAGGTCCAACCATGCGCCTTGGCGTGCGGCGCCAAGATGCGCCAGAGAGTGCGGAAGCCCATTGTGGCTGACGATTGTGAACTCTGGAGGGCGCAGCGTCCAAAGCTGGGCCGCAAATGCTGCGGGCCGCAGCTCTCAACAAGCTACGGCCCGCAATGTCTACCGGCTCAAAGCAGCGGTCAGAGTCCTTGGACCTTCGCGCCCTTGACGGCTTCGCGCATGTAGGCGCCGAACGCCACGCGCAACCAATCGTCGGTCAGGAGCTCCACGTGCTTCGGCTCCGCAAGGTTCAACGGACGCGAAGGCGGCGTGCGGCGCTTGACGCGCGTGAGGTAGTACCCCAGCGGGCCCTTGAACGGACCGGCCACCGTGTTCTCGGCCTGATCAAAGAACACGAAGTCCGTGATCGAGAAGCCCGTGACGAACTCGCGGTAGCGCGTTTCGCCCACGAAGCCGATCAAGTCATTGCGGTAGCGCGGACCAAACCGGCCCTTGTTCTTCATCGACACATCCGAACCACGCTTGCCCTGACCTTCGGGTGAGGGCGGGTCCCAGTACTCGCTGACCTCGACGACCAACTCGTCCCAGTACTGCGCAGGATCCTTCTCCTTGCTCGGGTCGGCGGCATAGCGCTGTTGCTGCGCCTCCAGCTGGGCCTTCACTTCGTTGGCGCGCTTCTCCGCCCACGTCCAGCCCGCGTCCTTCCACTTGAAGTTGGGGATGTCGAAGGCGCTGATCAGCATCACATCCACATCCACTTGCCCCAAGCCCATCACGCGGTTCGCGCGTTCCAAGTGATCGCGCAACACCTTGGCGATGTCGCCGTTCTCTTGGCGCTTCAAGGCGTCTTGCTTGAGCACCTTGAACGACTCCATCAAGCACCAGTACTCCTGGAAGCTCTCGGCCGACGGGAACAGGTACTCCTGCGTCGCCAAGATGTCGACGGTGAAGTACGTGCCCTCCATCGTCTTCTTGAGCGCTGCAATCGCCGCTTGTTCGCCATCGCGCGACAGCAGCACGCCATCGCCCGCCGTGCGCAGCGCATCGCGCACCGCGATCGTCGACACGAACCACTCCTTGGCCTCAAGGATGTCCGTCTCCGACAGCGTCGCAGCCACCTTCGGCCACACATCCGCCGTCTTGACCACGAGCTCCGGCAAACCATCACCGTTCTTGTCGCCCGTGAGGATCAAGTCACTCGGCAAGCCATCGAACGAGGTCCGGAACGACACCGTCGAGAAGCACGCATCGCGCACGATTTGGCGCATCATCTGCGTGTAGATCGGGTCTTCCTTGGCCAACGGCTCGCCGGTCTTCTCGGCGTACTCGCGGCGCATCTTGTAGCTCTGGAACGCGTCTTCGATCATCGCGTCGCCCGAGTCGGCGCGCACGGCTTCCACCGTGGTCACCGGCCACTCGGCCGGATCATCCGGGAAGAACACGCGGTCGAACAGCAGCGTCTGGCGCAAGTTCTCGCGGTACCAATCGACCGTGCGGAAGGCGCGTGCGACCTCGGCCTCGGGGTTCAAGGTCGGGTAGCTCTTGACGAAGTCATCGATCGTCTTCTGGTACTCGTGGTTGAACTCCTCTTCGGAGATCGCCACTTGTTCGCGCACCAACGATTGCTGCTGGTCGAGCAACTTCTTGTAGGCAGCGATGACCTCTTCGGTCTGGTACAGCGCGGCCTTGGCAGCCTCGCGCTCGGTGCGCAGCGCGGTCTGACGCTCGTCCGCGCTGGCAAAGGGCGTAGCCTTCTCCTTGGCCGCGACAGCTGCCTCAGCAGCGGCATCCAAGCGGCTGGCGTACTGGGCGTCGATGTCACGCAGCGCGTACTCCTGAGCACGGCGGGCCAGCTCATCTTCGATGATCAACGCCACGCGCTGCATCT
The DNA here is from genome assembly GCA_903829565.1 of uncultured Planctomycetota bacterium. Taxonomy (GTDB): domain Bacteria; phylum Planctomycetota; class UBA1135; order UBA1135; genus SXXH01. The sequence continues at coordinate 411 of CAIKQM010000700.1, read as the reverse complement.
CGACCTGCAGGCGACCGGCGCCGTAAATGAGGAAGCGCTGCAGCTCGATGTCCTGCACGCGTTGGCCATTGACGACGAGCGGTTGGCCAAAGAGGGAGGTCGTGGAGCCCGCTTCGAGTGCCGGACCAACGTCCTGAGCGTAGACCGCGGGAGCGGCCGACAGGGTTAGAGCGGCGAGGTAGGTCTGGATGCGCATGATGAGTGGTTGTCGTTGGGCGCGTGCGAAGGGCGACGCGGAAGGCAGAGGATACGCAGTCGGAGCACGCCCGTGAGCGGGTGTTTTTCGGCTGAAGAGGGTCGGCAAGTGGATACCGAGCTCAAAAAGCCCCTCCTGCCCCCCTCCTAGATGGGTTCCAGAAGCGCCGTTTGGGTGGCAAGTTCGCGTTTGCGACCTGCTAGAATGGTCCAAGT
>CAIKQM010000699.1 GCA_903829565.1 uncultured Planctomycetota bacterium | reverse complement strand
GGCGAAGATCGCCGTGTGGGTATCCCGCTGTCGGCTGTGGCTCGACTCGAGGAGTTCCCGCGCACGACGATCGAGCGCAGCAATGGCCGCGATGTGGTGCAGTACCGCAACGAGATCCTCCAACTCTATCCGTTGGCTGAGGCGCTCGGTTGCTACGGCACAGAGGTGGGTGAGAGCACCAGTCTGCAAGTAGTGGTGTACACCTCACACGGTCGCAGCATCGGCCTTGTGGTGGATCGCATCCTCGACATCGTTGCCGAGGCGTACACCTTGCGTCCTGGCGGCCGCAACTCGGGCCTGTTGGGCACGGCGGTCATCCAAGGCAAGGTGACAGACATTCTTGACATGGAGGCACTGATCCTCCGTGTGGATCCCGACTTTGCGGAAAGCGCCGCTGAACTGGCGAGGAGCTGCTGATCATGAGCGTTATCGAGCAATTCTGCACCTTCACGATCGGGGACCTGTTCCTCGGTGTGCCGGTGCAACGCATCCAGGAAGTCATCCGCTATCAAGAGATGACGCGTGTGCCTCTGGCCTCACAAGATGTGCGCGGGTTGATCAACTTACGCGGACAGATCGTGACAGCCATCGACATGCGCCGACGTTTGGGCTTGCCCGAGCGAGCGGAGGACCAGTTGCCCATGAACGTGGTGCTGCGCCGTGATGATGGCGCCGTCAGCCTGCTTGTGGATGACATTGGTGATGTGCTGGAGGTGTCCGATGAGGATTGGGAGCCCGCGCCGCGCACGCTCAAAGGAGTGGCCCGCGAACTCATCTCCGGTGTCTACAAGTTGGAGAAGGGACTCTTGCTCGTCTTGGACGCTGACAAGGCTCTCTTGTGCGACGTGCGGAGTGATGCAGCATGAACCTACCGGAGCAAGGCACGACGCGGCGTCCGCGTGCGCTGGTCATTGATGACTCGCGCGCTGTGCGCTCGATCATCCGTCAGATCCTCGCGGACCTTTCGTTCGAGGTACATGAGGCCGAAGACGGCCAGCAAGCACTTGCCAAGATCGACGAGTTGGGCGGCGTGGATCTCGCCACTGTCGATTGGAACATGCCCGTGATGAACGGCCTGCAGTTTGTCGAAGCACTGCGTACCAAGCCGGAGCATGCAGGCACATGCTTGGTGATGGTCACCACCGAGACAGACATGGACTATGTACGTCGTGCGCTGGAGGCCGGTGCAGATGAGTTCGTCATGAAGCCCTTCACGCGCGATGTGATTCTCGACAAGCTCAACATTGCCGGTAGTGGCGCCTGAGCGCGCTGCGTGCGCGTTCCCATTCCTAACGATCTCCGCCACCACGAGCCCCGTACACGAGCCCCTTATGCCCATCGACAGCAGTGAGTTCGCCATCCTTCAAGGACTCGTCTCGAAGCACGCTGCCATCGTGCTCGATACCGGCAAGGAGTACCTGGCGGAATCGCGCCTCACACCGGTGGCTCGCACAGCCGGTTGTGCCTCGGTCGCGGAACTGTTGCGTCGTGTGCATGATGATCCGCGCTCGCCCTTGGTCGGTCGGGTCGTTGAGGCGATGACGACGAACGAGACCTCGTTCTTTCGCGACATGCATCCGTTTGAAGCGCTGCGCACCACCATCATCCCCGAGTTGATGCGCGCACGCGCCAATGAGCGCAGTTTGAACTTGTGGTGTGCGGCCGCGAGCAGCGGTCAAGAGCCCTACACAGTGGCCATGACTCTGTTGGAGCACTTCCCGCAACTGCAGCAGTGGAAGCTGCGTTTCGTGGCCAGTGACATTGCGCCAGCGATGTTGGCGCGCTGCCGCGAGGGGCGCTACTCGCAGTTGGAAGTCAACCGCGGCTTGCCAGCCAAGTACTTGGTCAAGTACTTCGACAAAGCTGGCGCCGAGTGGCAGTTGAAGCCACACGTGCGCTCGATGATCGAGTTTGTAGAGGTCAACTTGGCGCGACCCTTCCCCGCGTGGCCACAGATGGACATCGTGTTCATGCGGAACGTCCTGATCTACTTCTCGCTGGAGACGAAGCGTGACATCCTGCGTCGTGTGCGCAAGCAGATGCGACCGGATGGTTGGTTCTTCCTCGGCGGCTCGGAGAGCACGCTCAACGTGGATGACAAGTGGACGCGTGTCCAGTTGGATAAGACCAGCGTCTACCGCCCGGTGCCTTGATCGTGTAGGCCTGGCACTTGGTACCATCGTGCGGTGGATAGCACCTCCGCAGACGGCCAAGCAGCCGGCAAGATCCGCGTCCTTGACGCGCTAGTCGTCGACCAAATCGCTGCGGGCGAGGTGGTCGAGCGTCCCGCCTCCGTCGTCAAGGAGTTGGTGGAGAATGCACTCGATGCTGGTGCGCGCAGTGTGCGCATCGAGTTGGAGGAGGGTGGCGTGCGCTTGGTGCGCATCACCGACGATGGGGGCGGCATGCCGCCGATGGATCTCGAGCTGGCCTTCGCCAGTCATGCTACGAGCAAGCTGCGCGAGCCCTCAGACCTTGAGCATGTCGCCAGTCTCGGTTTTCGCGGCGAAGCCTTGGCCAGCATCGGTTCCGTGGCTCGCTGTCGCATCGTGTCGCGTCAAGCGGAGACGGAGGGCACCGCGCAAACGAGTGCATTCGAGGTGCGCTGCGAAGGTGGTTCCGTCTCGCCGGTCGCGCCCGCTGCTGGTGCGCGTGGCACGCTGGTCGAGGTGCGCGACTTGTTCTTCAATGTCCCTGCGCGGCGCAAGTTCTTGAAGTCCACCGCGACCGAACTGGGGCGTTGTTTGGACTTGGTGCAGCGCATTGCTTTGGCTCACGAAGGCGTGGCCTTCACGTTGCTGCACGATGGCAAGCGCGTGTTCGATGTAGAAGCTGCCATGGATTTGCGTAGCCGTGTGCGACGTGCCTTCGGTGCCGAGCTCGCGGATGCCTTGGTCGAGGTGCAAGCCCACGACGGTCCGGTGTCCTTGACAGGCTTTGTGGCCCCGCCGCGCTATGCACGCGGGGACACGGGACGCCAGATGTGGTTCTTGAACGGACGCACAGTGCGCGACAAGGTGTTGGTGCGCGCCTTGAAGGATGGCTATCGCGGCTTCCTGTTCGACAGCCGCCAACCGGTGGCCTTCTTGCACTTATCCATGGATCCATCCCTCGTGGATGTGAATGTGCATCCGGCCAAGACCGAGGTGCGCTTCCGCGACGAGAAGCGCCTGTTCGGTTTCATTGTGCATCATGTGCGCACGGCCGTGGCGCGCTGTGACATTGCCACACCTGCCGCAGGCATGGTGAATGCGTCTCTGCGACGCGAGGAACGCACAGCTCCCTTGCTGTTGGAGGTGCGTGAAACGCCTGGTGTGCCGTTTGAGGTTGCGCAGCTGACTGTGCCGCGCCCGATGCCGCAGCCGCTACCGCCTGCTGTTACCGCGCGGGGCGTGGTCACGCCGCTGAGTCCCTTGTTGCAAGTTGCACGCACGTACTTGGTGCGCGAGATTGAGAACGGCTTTGAGGTCATCGACCAGCATGCGCTGCATGAGCGCATCCAGTACGAGGACCTGTTGGCCCGTCTGCGCGCGGGCGGGTTGGAATCGCAGCGTTTGCTAGTGCCGGATGTTGTGGAGGTCGCGCGTCATGAGTGTCAGTTGCTCGTGGGGCGCGCCGAAGACTTGCTGCAAGTGGGGATCGAGCTTTCGGCTCTGGGTGATGCCACAATCGCGGTGCACTCGTTGCCGGCCCGTTTGGCGAAGCCGCGCACCAGCGCGCTGGTCAAGGACTTGATCGCGCTGCTGGAAGAGGAACGCGGGATCGACACCGAGCGCCTGTTGGAGGCCGCCTTGCAGCGCGCAGCCTGTCGCTCGTCGGTGATGTCCGGTGATGAACTGACACAAGACGAGATGCAAACACTGCTGCGTCGCGGGCGGGACCTCTTGTCGGATCAGACTTGCGTACATGGTCGCCCGACGCGCGTGCGCTTTGCCATCGCTGATCTGGAACGTGCGTTCCAGCGCCGCTGAAGAGGGGCGTCAGTCCTTTTTGACAACCGGCGGTGCGAAGCTCTCGCGCGCCAATTGCGGCTTGAGTGTCGCCGAACGCAAGTAGCCGTCGATCGCCGCTTCGCCGCGCAGCTTGCCCTCTGCATTCGTGCTGAAGAGCGCAAACTGATGCGGAACCAAGAGGCCGTCGACAAGGCGATGGTCGCGCAGCGACAGATGCGCCATGACAGGTCCCTGCACAGGTGCATCGGTCCCTTGAGCCGGCTTGAGTTCCGCCAGTTGTGCTTGTTCGACTAGGCCCGTGGTCTTGTCCCAGCCCAACAGCGCACGCACCATCGTCGGCACCGCGCGACCCTCGGCTGCAGGCGCCTGCAGATCCGGCGTCTCGACCACAGCCCAAGCGAGCTCGCGAGCGCGCGTGCTCAAGGCTTCATTAGGGCAGCTCGGTGCTTGTGCCAGCTCAAAGCGGCGTACACGCAGTTGCGAGAGATCGAACAAGGTTTGCACGGTGCGAGCGAGCGCCACGCCCTCATCCAAGGCGCGCTTGTCTTGGCGGTGTTCGCGCGCGACACCCAACTCCAAGGTCTCCACCGGTTCGCGCGTCGCATCAATGAGCCAATCACCCTTAGGGCCGCGCACCAACTCGCGCTTGCGTCCCGTCGATAAGCGCATGCAATCCGGAGCGAGCCACTGCCATTGGGCTTCGGGCAAGTCGTTGCGTTGTCCATCCGCGCCGCGATAGCGCAGGTCCACACGCAGATCGAAGCCTGTCAGCGGGTAAGGCTCGGCAAGCTTGATGCGCGGCGCAAGCCGCACCAGCTCGAACGCTTGGCGCGCCTCGGCTGTAGTCGAGGCCGGCAGCGTGCCCTTGGCGAGCGCTGCGCCATCGACATCCGTCCAGTTCGGCGCAGGTGCTGTCAGCGTAGGTGCGACCGGCGGGGGCGGCGCATCTTGCTGGATCCCTGCGAGAGCGAGCACATGGAAGAGTAGGGACAGGTGCATAGCGACGCAGGACACTTTACCCTGTGAGCGCGTGTCCTCGTTCGCCAAAGCCGACCCACTGCAGGGGCATGAACTGCGCGCCGTGATCGGGGCCACAGCTGTAGGCAAGAGCGCGCTCGCCTTGGCTTTGGCGCTGCGGTACGGCTACGAGTTGGTGTCGCTCGACTCCATGCAGGTCTACCGCGGCATGGATGTGGGCACGGCCAAACCCTCGGCTGCCGAACGCGCCGCGGTGCGCCACCACATGCTGGACCTCGTCGACCCGCGCGAGTCGTACGATGTGGCGCGCTTCTTGGGCGACCTCCAAGTCGTGCTGGCCGAGATGGCGACGCGTGGCGCGCGGCCGCTGTTTGTGGGTGGTACGGGCTTGTACTTGAAGGTGCTGTTGAGCGGTATCTCCGATGGCCTGCCCAGCGACCCCGCCATCCGCGCCGCGCTGCGCGCCCGCCTGGAGGCCGAAGGCTCTGCGCGCCTGCATGGCGAACTGCTGCGTCTCGATCCCCCCAGCGCGTTGCGCATCCACCCCAACGACCACATGCGCCTCGTGCGCGCGCTGGAGATCCACGCCCTCACCGGCCACGCGCCGAGTGCTCTCAAGACCGAATGGAGCCAACCCGCGCGGCCGGCGCGCCTCCTGTGGCTGGACTTGCCCTTGGACGAACTCGAGCCCCGCATCCGCGCCCGTAGCGAAGCTATGTTCGACGCCGGTTGGCCGAGCGAGGCCCTCGACTTGCAGGTGCGCGGGTTGCTTGGGCCTACGGCTGGGATGGCGCTTGGGTATGCGGAGGCGGCGGCTTGCGCACGTGGCGAGGTGTCGCGGACGCAGGCGGTGGAGGCGATTGTGTTGGCGACGAGGCAGTTTGCGCGGCGGCAGAGGACGTGGTGGAGGAAGTTCCCGGCGGTGTGTATGAGGCCGCGGGGGGTGGGGGATGGGGGGTATGTGGAGGAGGCGGGGGCCGCACTGGGAGAGGGCTAACGTGATACTGGCCCAGATCAGTGTGCACGGCCTAATTGCGACTTAGTTTATTTAGATTGGTGGATAGCGACTTAGAGCCGGATGGACGCTTCGGAGCCGACCAAGCCTCGGCCTGGGGCAGGCCT
>CAIKQM010000698.1 GCA_903829565.1 uncultured Planctomycetota bacterium | reverse complement strand
GCTGTTGCGATCCAGACTGCTGTTGCGATCCAGACTGCTGTTGCGATCCAGACTGCTGTTGCGATCCAGACTGCTGTTGCGATCCAGACTGCTGTTGCGACCCAGACTGCTGTTGCGACCCAGACTGCTGCTGCGCTGAACTTGCTTCGCTTTGCGCATCGCTTGCAGCTGTACGGGCAGCTTCGGTCAGGGCTTGCGCTGCGGTGAGAGCTTCGCTGGCCGTGGGGCTAGGCGCAGCGCTGAGGGCCTCGAGTGCAGCGCGGGCTTGTTGGGCAACCTTCTCCGCGGCGGCCTGCTGCACCTTCGCCTCGGCCTCCAATGCATCCGCCTGCGCCTGCATGGACGCAGCTGCGGCGGCACGAGCGCCGGCATCCTGCTTGGCCGCATCGGCCCGTCGCGAGGCTTCGGCTAGAGCTTCACCGGTACGCTTCGCCGTCGGATCCACTGCCTGCGAGCGTTGTTCGCGCCGTGCAGCCTGATCCAAACTCTCGGCGGCTTGAGCTGCTCCTTGAGCCGACTCGCTCACCGCGCGCGCCGCCTGGCGCAGCCGCTCCGCAGCACGCGTCAAACGCTCGGCCGCGGCCAACTGCTCGCTAGCCTGGGCTGCCTGACGCGCAGCCTCAGCCAACGGTGCGGCTTCCTCCGGCTTCCACGCACCGGCCACTTGCGCATCACGCGACTGATCCGCGCGCAGCTCTTGCAGTGCCTTCGCAATCTGACCCAAGTCGAGGGCCCCCGAGGCACGGTTGTCAGCCTGCACTCGCTCTGTCAAGGCCGCTTGACGGCGAGCGGCCTCGGCCAAGGCCGCGTCGAGTGCCTTTTGCTCCGGAGTACGGGCATCTTGCTGCAACTGAGCCGTGTCTTGGCGCAAGCGACCCTCCGCACCCGCCAAGGCTTGGAGGTCACCCTTGAGGGCTTGCAGTGCATCAATCTGCTTCTCCAAGTCCTCCATGCCGCGGCGATCGGTCAGGATGGAGTAGAGGCGCTCCATGCTGCGCACGATGGCGGCTTGAGCCTCCAGAGACTGGACCCCACGGCCGGACTCCAAGTCTTGCTTGGCGTCACCCATCAACTCCACGAGCGTCTTGCCGCCGCTTTCCAAGGCGCGCTGGTCTACATGCGCAAGGCCTTCACGCAACAACTTCGCCGCATGGGTCCGACCTTCCGCTTCGAACCGTGCAGCCAAGACTTCCATCGTTTGGCGCAAGCGCGTGATCTGCCGCAAGAGCAGTTCTTGATCGCCGGCCAGTTGAGCGGAACGCGCATCTTGTACGCGCGGTTCCACAGCCGGTGCGGCTGCTGCGGGTGCAGCCCACACACCTAGAAGTACCCATGCCACCAGCAGCGGGGCCGAGCACCGCGTAGTTGTAGTAGCTGTCGTGCTGTTGTTCATGATGTGGCTTCTTAGTGCAGTTCCTGCTCAGCGGTCCTGGGCAGCTTGTTTCGTACGCTCGGACAAGTTCTTTTGCGCTTCCAGAATGTCGCGCGTCAGGTTCAACACGGATTGCAGCGTGTCCCATTCGGCCAGCTTGGCCAGCAATCGTTCGGTGTCTTCCAGCGCGCGACGGTGCGCTGCGGCTGCCGTGATCAACAAGCGTTGCGCTTGCTCTCTAGCCGTCGCATCTTCCGCCTCGCGCAAAGCCGAAGCAGCAGCATTGGCGTGCGTCTCGGAGATCGTGACACTCAGCGTCGCGATCTCAATCAGCTTGGGTCCGAGCCCATTGCCCAATTGACCTTGACGCACCAGCTCGTCCAGGTCCTGCCACAACTGCGCTTGAATGCTGCGTGCATCGCTGGTGCTTGCTTGTTGGGCTGCATCCAGCAAGGCTGCGTCGAGCAAGGGCAAGGCTGCATCGGAACGGTCTTCTACACGCGCAAGCAACAAGGCTTCGGCTGTACCGGTCAACTCGCGCGACAAGGAGCGTGCATCACCTTGCACACGACGAGCACCGGCTGCAGCCGCACTCACCGCCGCCGAGTCCTCGCTCCATGCCGCAGAAGCAGCCAGTGCCGCTTCCAGCTCGCGCAATTCGCTGTCCTTGGTGCGCAGCACATCCGCCAAGGCAGTGGCCGATGTTTGGGCGCGTGCCAGGCGGTCTTGCACGCGGCGCAGGAACTCATCGTCGGACAGCACGCGCACTCGAATGGGAGTTGAGCGCGTCTCGCGTCCCTCGGGTTCGCGCACATCGCGAGCCACGATCTGGATATCGGTGGCGGAACCGGCAGCTACCGCAGTGGCAACAGGATTGCTCTCGTTGGTTGAGACCGTGGACGCAGGGGCTGCGAAGAGTGCGGCCGTGGGCAAGCGCTCTTGAGCCAACCACAAGGCGCGCGGTGCTTCCGCTGCGCCGCGCTCCGCAGCAACGGAGTTCGGGTCCAACACCACAGGTGTCAAGGTGCGTTGCACGACTTCGCCCTGCAAGGGCTGCGACTGCAGCAGCAAGGAGCGCAAACCAAAGTCATCTTCGGCCCGCGCGCGGATGATCAACCAGCCTTGGGATGTCGTGTCATAGTCGCTGCGCGCAGGGGACCAGACCTCGACACGCGGCGCACGATCTTCCAGCACGTCGATGCCATACAGCCCCGGATCAGGGTTCTGCAGGCCATCAGCGTCGGTCAGCCCGAAGCGGAAGCGCGTGGTCTTGTCGGCGATGAACGAGAAGGAGAGTCCACGCACCGCAGGCTCGCCTTCGGTGACGGGGAACGCGGTGGACTCGAGCGCAATCTCGCGACCCTCAGGCTCCAAGCGTGCGAATCCCGTGGTTTCGGGCGGATCGGTGCGCACATGCACGGTCACGCGCGAGCCTTGCAGGACCTTGGCATCACCATCACGGACGATGCTCCCGGCGAGTTGCGCATAGGCAGGCGGTTCGACCACCACCGCCATAGAGGTGATGTCCGGTGGCACCATGACCAAGAGTTTGGCCCGCGGCTGCTCGTCTTGGTCGTCACCTCCGCGTGCCCACAGCTCCACATCGGCGGATACGCCGCGCAACAAGGCGCTGAACTCGCCCCGCGCTGTGGCCGCGAGCGTTTGCCGGCGACCGTCAGACCAGATGAGCTCGACTTCGTCAGGCGTCTCGCCTTTGGCGCGCACCACGATGGGCACATCCGTGCCGCGCGCGACGCGCACGGTGAGAGGTTGCGCAGGGTCCACGGGCACTCCGGCACGCAACTCCATTTCGAGTTGGGTGCGGCGCGGCCACGCGACCTCTGCACCGTTCATCCGCGCCGCAAAGATGCGCACGCCTTCCGGGTCCGCCCAAACGACGCCCATAGAGACGAGGAGCGTGAGGGCGAGCCAGCTCAAACGCCGGCGTGCAGGGCGTGCATCGAACACGGTGCCCAGATCGATGCGTTGGGCCGCTTGTTCAGCCTGCTTGACAGTGGCTGCAATCAACTCGGGTGAACCATCCGGCTGCTTCTCAAGCTGGATGGCACTGACAAGCACACTGGACAGCTGTGGATGCGCGCGTTCAATCAGGATCGCGAGTCCGTCCTCATTCGGGCGTGCGCGCCACGGACGCCACCATTCGCGCCGGAAAGCCAAGGCGGGTAGCAGCACCAAGAGCCCCAAGTGGAACAGGCGGATCGCCGCCGGCAGTTCCAACGTCCGGTCCAAGGCATAGGCACCGAGCAGCCAGAGCACGGCGACCAACAGCACGCTGCAAGCACCGTGCAAGGCAAGGATGCGCTCGAGCCGTCCACGCGTCTGCGCGATCAGCGCTGAGAGGATCTTGCTTGCTTGCATGGGTGAAGCCACTGTGGTGTGCGTACGGATCAGGCGCGCTCAGCGCTGGAAGATGGGCAGGAAACGGTAGGGGATTTCCAACATCAACACTGCCATGGCTGTTCCGAGTGCCGGCCCGGGACCGGTCTCATTCGGCCATGAGCCATCCGGCTTTTGATTGCTGAGCAGCGCGGTGCGCAACTCCTCGAAGTACGGTTCCCAGTACGGCGAGCCGGCGGTGTACATCGCTTGCACACCGTAGTAGTGGCCGTACCAAAAGAAGTAGTGCCCGCTCTTGGCATGCGTGCGATTGAACTCGGACAAGTTGCGCGCCAAGTAGTCGAGACCCTTGCGAATCAGTTCATCCGAGTAGATGCCCAGACCGTACAAGGCCGTGACACCAGCAGCCGTGAGAGGGAAAGAGGAGCGCGAG
>CAIKQM010000697.1 GCA_903829565.1 uncultured Planctomycetota bacterium | reverse complement strand
TGCGGATCCTGACGCTCCTCGCGACGCTCGTACTCGCTCTGCCCCTCGCTCCGACCACGAGCGGCGGAGCGAGCTATGTGCAGGATGGCATCGATCGTCTGGCGGAAGCGAAGACCGCAGCCAGCGCGTTGGATTGGCAGGCGTGCGTCGACCTGCTGACCGAAGACCTCAAGCGTCGGCCTGGAGACCTAGAACGGCACGAGCTGATGGGACGCGCGATGCAAGCGCTGGGGCGTTGCGATGAAGCGGCGCACTACTTGGATCTGGCGCTCAAGGAGCATGAAAAGGCCGCCCGCGCCGAAGCGGTCAAGGCGCTCAAGCCTCTGCTGTACAAGTGTGATGACTTGTCCGATCGGCGTGACAAGTTCCTCGACAAGGCCGCCAAGCTCCTGATCGAAGCCGCGGAACAGCTCTTCGCCCAAGGGCACGAAGATCGCGCCTTGGAAGTCTTGGTGCGCGCGACACCGCTGGCGCGCGGCGAGCTGGGTGCGCGCGCGACTCTGTTGCGCGACAAGCTGGCGGCTGCACGCAGCGAACTGGACTTGGCCAAGGTTGGCGACAGCGACGAAGAGACCGACGGCGAAGGTGAGGAACCGGAAGTGCTCGAAGAGTACTTCCATGAAACGGAACACTACGAGATCCGCGCCAATCTCGAACCCAAGATCGTCCAACGCGTCGGCACGCTCATGGAGGACCTGTACAACTTCTACGTACAGATCTTCCTCGACGGCGACATCACCAAGGTCACGATCCCCAAGGTCTCGATCCGCATCCACCCCAGCAAAGACGAGATGCTGACCGGTTGGGGCGGTGGCGGCGGCCCCGATGGTTGGTGGTCACCCGGCGAGCGCATGGTGCATTGCTATGACACGCGCGCCAGCACCGGTGACTTGGATTGGATGATGGAAGTGCTCTTCCACGAAGCGAGCCACCAGTTCACCACCATGCTGGAGATGGCGAACGAAGGTCGCCAAGTGCCCACATGGATGAACGAAGGCACAGCGAGCTTCTTTGAAGGCGCCGTAGCGATGGCCGATGGGCGCGTGCTGTGGCCGCGGGCCGCGCAGAAGCGCCTCGATGTGCTGGTGTTCCAACTGACGAGCGGTGCTGCGGATCCCAACACGCCCAGCGTCGAACAAGTGATCTCGTATCCCGGTCCGGGCTCGTATCCGGCCGAGTACTACACCTTCGGTTGGGGCTTGGCGTACTTCCTGCAGCAGTACGAAGACCCCAAGACCTTTGAGTACGTGTTCCGCCCCGCGTTCCAGCGCTACCGCAGCGATGCGCTGACAACCGGCGGCAATCCCAAGCAGCTCTTCGAGTCCATCTTCTCAGGGCCTCAATCACCGCTGCAACACGCGAACCTCAACGAGTTCGTGCAGTTCTGGCGTCAATGGATCTTGTCGGATGTGGCGCCGATCCACAAGAACGACGAAGAGGCGCGCACGCGTCGCATGACGCGCTTCCAGCGCTACATGGATGCGGCCAAGCTGGCGGCGACCGACAAGAAGGCGCGCGTGTCCGAGAACGAGCTGCTGGCGCGTGCGCTGGGCGAGCTGGAGTGGGTCAAGACGCGCATCGACAAGCCAGATGCGCCCAATGGCTCGGTTTTGCTGGCCCAAGCCGAGATCTGCGAGCGCTTGAAGCGCAACGCAGCAGCTGCCGCGCTGTACGAGCAAGTCTTGTCGCTCATGGAAGAAGGCGCGTTGCGCTTGGATGCCGACGACAAGGCGAATGACAAGAAGCGCGGCGACCTCGAGAAGCGCCTCGCCAAGCTGGACCAAAAGAACGCACCTCTGCGGGCCGTGCGCGCACGCACGCGCGAGCTGCAGCGAGCGGCTCTGCCCTTGTTGAGCGACTACAAGGCGAAGCCGGGCCTCGATCTGCGCGCCTACACCTTTGCCAACTTGATGGCCACGGCGCTGTCCGACACAGGCACGCTGCGCAGCAGTGCGGCAACCTTGCGGGAAACGGTGCGCAAAGACGGCAAGTTGCTGGGCGTGGTGCGCACCTTCGCAAGCAAGCAAGCCTCTTGGAAAAC
>CAIKQM010000696.1 GCA_903829565.1 uncultured Planctomycetota bacterium | reverse complement strand
TGATCCTGCACCACCGCGCGCAACAGGTCCCAACCCGGCCAATGCCGCATGCACATGGCCGGAATGCACCAGCGTTGCGCCGCCTGTGCGGCCTGCGCGAGGCGCTCGATCTCGTCGGGATCGAGCGACACGGGCTTCTCTAGAAGCACATGCTTGCCATGCGCCAGCGCCTGCAGCGCCAGACTCACATGCGTGGGTGTAGGCGTGCAGATGCTGACGAGTTCGACCTCGGGGTGAGTGAACACCACAGCAGGATCTGTGCCGGTGGTGACTTGCTGCGGATCGAAGAGCAGCGCCTCACCCCCGGATTGAAGGTTGCCGCTGACCTGCGTGCGGCCTGTCAAGCGTTCTGGACTGTGATCGGAAACAGCCACTAGGCGACAGGCATGGCCTTCGGCTGCAGCCTTGGTGTAGGCATCGATGTGCACACGCCCCATCAGCCCCAGGCCGACCACACCTACACCGACCGGACGAGTCATACAGTCGCCCCAGCATGGGCTTGCACCAGCGCGCGCGCCGTACAGATGTCGACGACGCGTTGATCACCAGCTTCACGCTCGATCATGGCGTCCACTTGCGGCAATTTGGCTGCCAACAGCTCAAAGAAGGCTGTCCAGTTTACTTGACCAGTACCCACGGGCACCTCGCTGCCCCACTGTCCGGATTTCTTGGCAGCAACGGCGTCCTTGATGTGCACTTGCAACACATGCGGCCACAGCAATCGCAAGGCCTCTACAGGATCGCCCATGCCGTACAAGAGCATGTTCGCCGGGTCAAAGTTGACTCCTGCCATCGGTCGGCCCAACTCGTCGAGCACCTCCAGCAAGGTGTGCGCGGACTCTTGTCCCGTCTCGAAGCCCACACGCACTCCTTGGGCGGCAAAGATGTCCACCAGCGTGCGCAAGCGCTCCAAGAGCTTGTAGCGCTCGCCATTGCGCTCATGCGGCAAGAAGCCGGCGTGCAAGGTGACGAGGCGCAAGCCCAGTTGACGCGCGAGCTTGGCCTCCACCTCGAGGTTGGCGCGGTTGGAGGTCCAGTGCGCATCCGGACGCAAGCCACCGGTGCGCTCGATGCTCTTAAGCGTGGTGTAGTCCTCGCCAATGGTCTGCACCATGCCGGAACGCACACGAATGCCGCGGCGCTGAAGCTCGGCGAGCACCGTTGCGCAGTCCAACGTGCCGTCGCGCAAGGGTGTCAAGGCCAGTTGCGTCCAGCTCACACCACATGCTGCAAGCTTCTCCGCCAAGTCGCGGGGCGAGTCCGGTTGAAGCGACCAACTACACACACCCAACACGCCTGCGCGCGTCTTTCTTGCTGCAACCGTCTTCGTCATGGCGCCTACATGCTAGCCTCGTGCGCACCATGGCCGCCACAGCAGTAGTGTCGCGCGTCTTGAGCGCGCTCGCCGTCCTCACAGCCCCTCTTCTGGCCCAAGCTCCGCAAGCGGAACCGCAATGGACGCCGCTCTTTGACGGCAAGACCCTCGCTGGTTGGACCGAGAGCGGCGGGCGCTACGACGGCGATGCAGATTGGAGCGTGGAAGACGGCGCGATCGTCGGACGCCAAAGCAAGACCGGGCAAGGTGGCCTGCTGTACACCACCAAGCCCTACACCGAGTTCGAGCTCGAGCTCGAGACGATGATCTCCTATCCGTTCGACTCGGGGATCTTCGTGCGCATGGCGCCGGGTGGCAAAGGCGCGCAACTGACTCTCGACTATCGCTCAGATGGCGAAGTGGGCGCGATCTATTCGGATGGCTTCTTGGTCCACAACGAAGCAGGCAAGGCCAAGTTCAAGAAGGACCAGTGGAACACTCTCAAGGTGCGCGTGACTGGCGCCGACCTGCGCTTGGAAGCGTGGCTCAATGGTGAGCCGCTCGTGGATTACCAACTGCCCAGCGGCACCCCCGGCTATGCGCCCACGGGCCTGATTGGTGTGCAGGTCCATGGTGATCGCAACGATCCGCCCGAGACGGCGGCGCGCTTTCGCAATGTGCGCATCAAGGACCTCGCCC
>CAIKQM010000695.1 GCA_903829565.1 uncultured Planctomycetota bacterium | reverse complement strand
GTTCTCGACCAGCTCCTGATCGCAGAAGTCCAAGACCTTCGTCCTCTGGTCAAGCACAGTGCAGCGGATGCCCATGGCCGCGAACATCGACGCGTACTCAAGGCCGATGACACCCGCGCCTACCACGATCAGCTCTTGCGGCAGCTCTTTCAGCGACACGATCTGATCGGTGAGGAAGATGCGCTCACCATCAATAGGGATCGCAGGGTTCGTCGCGGGCCGCGTGCCACAGGCAATCAGCACATGCGCCGCGCGCACCACCTGTGTCTCCCCATCACCTTCCACAGCCAAGGTATGCGCATCCAAGAAGCGCGCATGCCCGGTCAAGAGATGCACACCATTGCGCTTGAGCTGTGCCCCTACGACCTCGGCTTCACGCCGCACCACGCCGTCGAGGCGCTGGTGCAGGTCATCCATCGTGATGCGGTCTTGCAGCGTGTAGTCCGCGCCATAGAACGCACGCTGGCGCATCCCGGTCAGATACAGGATGGCTTCGCGCAGCGTCTTGCTCGGAATGGTGCCCGTATGCACGGACACGCCGCCTAGCCAAGCGCGCTTGTCGATGATGGCCACGGACTTGCCAAGCTTGGCGGCGCAAATCGCGCCTTTCTGTCCGGCGGGACCGCTACCGATGACCACCAAGTCGTAGATCTGCTGCTGCATGGGCGTGGCGAGCGTAGCGGCGCTACCAGTGACTTGCACCATCGGCACGCGAAGCGCCAAGCTGGAGACCTACCCCACAATGTCGTCCACCCCGTCTCTATGCTGGTTCCGCCGTCTCGGCGGCGGTCTTGCCTTGGCCTTCGTCGCGCTGCTGTGCCCTAGGGCACACGCCAGGTCAATCGCAGAGCTCGGAGCCCCGCAACGTGGTGCGCACTTCGAACTGCGCACCGAAGGCCCTTCCAGCGAAGCGGAAGACTGGCTGCGCGTGCTCGAAGCAGCATGGCCACAGTACGCGGCCTTCTTTGGTGCGGAGCCCGCACTCGCCAAGGACGCGCGCCTCCAGGTGCAGGTGTATGAGACCGGCGAGGCCTTCCGTCAGGCCTTGGCCCGCGATGGCGTAGGTGACCCGGGTGGAGCTGG
This sequence comes from uncultured Planctomycetota bacterium, assembly GCA_903829565.1. Lineage (GTDB taxonomy): Bacteria > Planctomycetota > UBA1135 > UBA1135 > SXXH01. The sequence continues at coordinate 1,780 of CAIKQM010000695.1, read as the reverse complement.
CGGGATCTACGCGTTCAAGACGAGCATCGCCTACTTTTTCCGTCAGCCCTCGGCGTGGTACACGCGCGCCTTGCTGCTGCATGAGTGCGCGCACCAGTTCCACGGCCATCTGACCTCCAATCGGGCACTGGCAGGTTGGTATGCCGAAGGTGCTGCCGAACATCTCGCGCACCATGTGTGGGATGGCAAGGAGCTCAAGCTCGGAGTGGTTGCGCCGATTTCGCTCGAGAACTACCCGCTCAGGGCACTCGACAGCTTGCGTCGCCCCGACTTTCGCTTCGAGCAATGGTTGGCAGACGGTGCACCGCTGGATCGGCCACTCGGCACGCACCTGGTTCGTTTGCTGCACACACAACCGAGCTGGAGCAAGCGCTTCCGCACGTTGCGCAAGGACCTGGATCGTGGGGCCACGCTCACCGGCACAGAGTGGAACAGACGCCTAGGTGCGCCCAAGAGCTTGGGTGCCGACCTGCTCAAGAGCATCGAACAGCAGCAACAGCCCTTCGTCGTGGGCTTCGTGGATTGGGATGCGCGCCGCATCGACACGGACCAGCGCGGCACGCGCTGGACACTGCGTGGAAGTGCCGCAGGTGTCGTCTCGGGAGCCTACACCCAACGCGAAGTGCGCAGCTTGGAGTGCGCCATCAGTCAGCCGCTGCAAGCCGGCCGTGTCGGGTTACAACTGGATTGGAAGGGTGTGCAGGACCATACCGTCTGCTTGTTGGCGCGCGATGACACCGTCTATGTGCAACGCATGACGAGCAACGGTTGGACCACGCTGGCCACTAAACGTGTGGCACCTGCACAGCACAGCACACGCACGCTGCGTGTCGAACGCGTGCAACACAGCGACGGCACGCTGCTAGCGGAGGTACGCGTGGATGGCGAAGTCATGGGTGCTTGGCCCGTGCGCAACAGCCACTTCGGCCCGGCCTTTGACTCAGGGGTGGTCGACTTCCACGACCTGCGCTTGGAAAACCGCTAAACGACGCATCTGGAAGAGTTTTCCTACGCGTTCCCCGGACTGGGATCCGAAAAGCATGCGTAGGTCATGAGTACCCGCATCCTCGTTGTAGAAGCCTCGTCCCCCGTCGAGAGCATCAGCACCCTCTTCGCACTGCTACCGCAGGATGTAGAAGTGTTGCGGGCTCGCAACCAAGACGAAGCCATGCAGTTCATCGCGCGTGACGACGTCGATGTGCTGCTCGCGGATGCGCACACGGGCAGCGCCGATGAAGGCGATTTGCTGCAACGCGCACGCCTCGCGCGGCCGGAGCTGTTGCGCTTGTTCGTGGTCGACCAAGCCGAACGCGCCACTTTGGGTGCGTCCGAGCTAGAGGCCCACGGCACGATCGTGCGCGGCGCAGGCTCGCACGCCGAGTTGGAAGTGGTGCGTGCCGTCGAGCTCGCGAGGCACCTGAACACTCCGCGCTTGCAGCACTTGCTGAGTCACATTGATCATCTGCCGAGCGCGCCGTCGCTGTGGTTGGAGTTCACGCAACGCGTCAAGGACCCCACAGCAACCGTGGCTGACTTGGGCGCCATTGTGCAACGCGACATGGGTCTCACGGCGCGCGTGTTGGCGACGGTGAACAGCGCAGCCTTCGGCTTGCGGCGCACCATCATGGATCCCGGCGAAGCCGCGGCGTTGATGGGTTTGGAAGCTTTGCAGTCACTGATTCTCTCGGTCGAGACGATGAAGCAGTTCGATGATCGACTGCTCAAGCACTTCACCGTCGAGTCCGTCTGGCAGCGCAGCTACCAAGTCGCCATGGCAACG
>CAIKQM010000694.1 GCA_903829565.1 uncultured Planctomycetota bacterium | reverse complement strand
GCCTTCCAGCGTTTGCCGAATCAAGAGGGTGCGTACTGGATGACGCCTGAACAGGTGGGCCAGAAGATCACGGCCCAACTGCACCACCCTGTGACGGAAGTGCACATGGTGGCGGGCATCCATCCCAAGCTCGACTACCAGTACTACTTGGACATCTTGCGCGCCGCCAAGCGCGCACGCCCCGCGATCCATGTCAAAGCCTTCACCATGGTCGAGCTCGACCAGATCGCGAAGAAGGCCAAGAAACCGCTGCAGGAAGTGCTGCCTGAACTGATTGAAGCCGGGCTTGGCTCGTGTCCCGGCGGTGGAGCCGAGGTGTTCGCCGAGCGCGTCCACCAAGAGAGCTACCACCTCAAGATGAGCGGCGAGCAGTGGCTCGAGACCGCGCGCACTGTGCATCGTGCCGGACTGCGCAGCAACTGCACCATGCTGCATGGGCACATCGAGACCATCGAAGAGCGTGTGGATCACCTCGATCGCTTGCGCTTGTTGCAGGACGAGACTGGCGGCTTCCAAACCTACATCCCGCTCTCGTTCCATCCTGACAACACGGAAATGGCCGAGATTCCTGGGCCTACGGCGCTCGACGAGCTGCGCGAGATCGCGGTTGCACGCTTGCTGCTCGACAACATCGCGCACATCAAGGCCTATTGGATCTTGATGGATGTGCCGGTGGCGCAAAGTGCGCTCTCGTTCGGCGCCGACGATGTGGACGGCACCGTGGTGGAAGAGAAGATCTATCACGAGGCCGGTGCCACGACGCCGCAAGAAGTCGCCCGCGAAGAGTTGGTGCGCTGGATCCGCGACGCCGGTCGCGTGCCTGTTGAGCGTGACACCCTGTACCAAGTGGTCTGGAGTGATGATCCGCAAGAAGCTCAGGTAGGCGACGCCGTGCCGGTGGGAGCCTGCGGCACCCACACGAAGCCTTCTGCCTCGCTGCCGAAGGCTTCGCACTGACCGCGGCTCGCACGCCACGCGACCAGCGCACAGACCAACGCATCCAGCCTGTCTTCGCGCTGCTTCCAGACTTTGGGCCTGCAATCCCCGAGCTCGAGCGCCGCACGCACCTGCGCGAAATCCAGCACGCGTGGTGCGCGCAAGTCCTCCAGCAGGTCGAGTGCGCGCGCGTACTCGCGGCGATGCAACGTGTCGTCGCCCTTGCGTTTGTAGGCCAAACGCTGCGCTAGGTTCCACATGCGCACCCACGCGGCGTGCGGATAGACCTCATGCACCTGTCGCGCAGCAGGCGAGGCGATGCGTGGTGGCCACTCAAAGCCCAAGTCCGCGAGCTGCACGCCTAGTGCTTCTCCGCGCGGTCCGCTGCCATCGAACGACAACAAGCGGCGATTGGCGGGGTACGCACCCGCACCATACTTGCCGAGGCGCACCTGGAGCAGGCGATCGCACGCGCGCAGTCCAGTCTCATTCGACACGACCAACGGTGCATCCACACCAAGGCTGCACGTCGCAGCCGCATGAGTGCGCACGAAGGCGACCACTTCCGCATCGCTGCGCAAGTCCGCGAATTCCAGCACACGCACGCTGTGTCCGCGGCCTGCGGCCAGTGCACATGCGCCGGTGTTGTTGCGGCGCGACCATGCCAGATCAAGCCCAATCCAAGCAGCGCGACCAGCCTGCTGTGTGTCACGTTTGCTGGACATGCACTCGCTGACCTGTGGTCAAGTGATGGTGTTCCGCACGCCACAAGCCGGCTTGCAAACGCAAGTAGCCCACTTGCGGCTTGCCGTAGGGCAAGCCCAAGCCGCCCGCATTGACGCAGGCCGCCGCATCCACGAGGGCGACGCCGCCGGCTTCGTGGATGTGACCGCACGCAAAGGCACCTCTATGCGTCGTCAGCCAGCGACGCAGGTACACGCTGCCCACGTGCCGCCGACCATCCCACAACCGATCGAGCGCGGTCTGTGCCGGCGGCGCATGCGCCAACAGCAACTCACAGTCGGGCACTCCACGCAGAGCCGCACCTTCATCACTCCACTCGTAGGGAAAGCCAAAGAAGCCGGGCCCCGCACCGCCAAAACCAGCGATGCGCACATCCCCCACGCTCACCACACGCCCATCGATGTTGCCAGCGAACACCGCGTCTGCGGGGAAGGTAGTCAGATCGTGATTGCCAGGCACCCACAGCACCGGCGCGCCCAAGGCTCGAACGCGCTGCAGCACCTGCGCCACCGAATCCAAGTAGGCGGCATCCTTCTGCGGAGTGCGGTTGCGTTGGTAGCCCAACTCGGGCGTGCCAATGTC
>CAIKQM010000693.1 GCA_903829565.1 uncultured Planctomycetota bacterium | reverse complement strand
CGGGGACGAGCTGTCCCGCACTGCTCTGGTTGATCGTGAAGGCCACGCGCTGACCTGCGGGCAGCACCGTCGTAGGACGCCCCGTCGGATACGCGAACGACACCGGCGGCGTGCCCACCCACCACACGAACAAGCCCTTCTCGATGTCGCTGCCGATGACGGTGCCACTGGGGAAGTACGGGTAGTTGTTCCACAGCCCGTTGTAGCCGGTCACATCGTCGTCGGGATACGTGTCAAAGCTCGCGAACAAGGTCGGCGTCAAGGCGCCGCTGGAAGTGTCGAACACGCGCAAGCCGCTGCGGTAGTTCGACTCGAAGACGAGCGTGCCCTTGGTGTAGATGTTGTGGTCGACCGTCGTGCCGTTTTGGAACTCACCAAGGTAGGTCAGCGTCGGCGTCGGGTTGTTGAGCCCGGTCGCATCGAACACGCGCGTGAACGGGCGATTGTCCGTCTCGTCATTGTGGTACAGGCGCGTGCGATCCGGCGAAAGCCACGCTTGGTGCGAGAAGCCCGCATTCGGATAGGCGATGTGCGCCAGCGACACAGGCGCTGCCTTGTTTGTCACATCGACGATGTCGATGCCCACATCCGCGAAGCCGCCGTTCAAGCCACCACAGCAGATGGCGAGCTCACGCGGGCCACCGCCGGGACCACCGGTCGGGTAAGTGACCACCTGAGCTTCATGCACATAGCGATCGAACCACCCACCCACATACACGGGGCTCTGCGGCGTGGTGCGCAAGTCATAGATGCGCAAGCCGTTCGCGCCGCCGCCAGCCCTGTAAAGAAAACCTGACTGCGTGTTGAGCTCCAAGGTGTGCGTGCGCGCATCACCACCTGTGGTGATCGTGTTCGCCAAGGTGACCGTGCCCGCATCGATCTGCGACATGTCGAACACTTGAATGCCCGAACCACCTTCGCTGCCCGCGTAGCACCAGCTCTGGTAGACGCGCATGTCGCGCCACAGGCTCTGCGGTCCGGCGATGTTGGCCACGATGACTGGCGCGCCGGGGTTCGTGATCTCGACGAAGGCCGTGCCCACCGAGTGACCAAAGATGGCGTACTCGCGGCCGCTAGGTGAGGTGTAGCCGAAGCAGCTGTTGCCGTTGCCGCCGGACGGCACGCCAAAGCTCGAGAGCGGCATCCACGCCAGCAGCGTCACATTGTTGCGCGGGAAGTCGAGCGCGACTTGGAACTGCGAGGTCGAGCCGCCGGCTTGCACCGCTTGCGCCAGCAGCTGGTTCTGGAAGCCGCGCCCTTGCCACGCCGGTTGGCGCCACAGGAGCTTGGGGTCGCCCTCGTGAGCGTAGGCGGTGGCGGCCAAGGCGACAACGGCAAGGCTCAGGGTTCGGAGTGAGTCCATGATCATGAGGCGGCCTCAGGCACGGCCCGCCCCTCCATTGTGCAGCCACAGCCACGGCACGGGGGAACGGGCTAGGGGAATCCGATTGTGTCTCTGTTTTGGACGCTAGGAACTCCTTTCCGGTTCCGTGAGCGACCCTCGATTCCCACCTGAAGCGCAGCCCTCACAGCAGCGGCGCTCACATCAGCTTGGCGCAGCAGCTCTTGAACTTCTTGCCGCTGCCGCAGGGGCAGGGGTCGTTGCGGCCGACTTTGGCGGCCTTGTGGACGAAGGGGGTCTGGGGCGCGGCGTGCTGGTGATGGTGCGCGTTCTCACCTGTGGCGACCATGTGTTGGAACTCGTCCAGGGTGTGCTCCAGCGCTTGGCGCTGTTCAAACACCTGCGTCACCACGACCACTTCGGGCAGGTGCGTCAAGTAGGCCCGCAACACCTCGGCTGCGTGAGCGGCGATGGGGTCCTTGCGCGCAAAGCGGCCGGGCAAAAGGTGCCCCACCACGCCATGCACATCTTGTCCATCCATGTGCCGCGGTGCTTTGCCTAGGTCGTCGTAGCAGCACGACAAGTACGCCTCGACAATCTTCTTCTGGGCCTCGCGCGGAACCGCAAGGTTCTGCGAGTGAGGAGAGTCGAGGAACTGGGCAGTGTCGAGCGTGATCTCTTGGCGCATGGCGCAGCAATCATAGCACCAAGAAGCGTGAGGCATCGATGGTCACGCTGCGCACCTTGGGCGGCGCGGGCATCACGATCGAGTAGCTCTGCGCGCCGCGGCGGCAAGTGAGTTCGAGCACATCCCCGCGTTCCTTGGCCCATTCGCGCCGCACGGCCTCGACGCTGTCGACGCGCACACCACCGACGCTTTCGATGAAGTCGCCCGCGGCCAGTCCATGGATCGCCGCAGGATCTGCGGGGTCCAAGTCGATCACGCGCACACCGGGCAGTGCATCGGTGGTGCGCACGACTTCGAGGTTCGCGCGCAGCTGCGGCGGCAGAGTCGCTAGGTCGGTCGTCACGCCCAGCTCTCGCAAGCGCGCGAGCACATCGGTGGGTTCGGTGCTGCGCACCGCGCGCTCGAACCATGCGCGCGTGGTAGCCGATGTGGCGGCTTCCACGCGCGCCAAGAACGCCTCCAAGTCTTGCGGCGGCTCATCCAGAAGCTGGCGGTAGAACGCATCCAAGCCTGCGTGCTGCGCCTGCTCAAGCTCGAGTGCCAACACAGCCGCCAGTACGAACCCGCAGGTGTAGACCTGCTCGTAGGCCACGCGATCCATGTAGAAGGCCATGCCGCCCGCTTCGGCCAACGACAAGCGCGCGCGCT
>CAIKQM010000692.1 GCA_903829565.1 uncultured Planctomycetota bacterium | reverse complement strand
CTATCACGAAGGTGGCGAGACCATGTCGCGGCGCATCGCCAAGGCCATCGTCGAGTCGCGCCGTCGTGCTCCGTTCCGTCGCACCGGTGCTCTGGCTGATTGCGTGGCCAAAGCCGTGGGGCGCGCGGGTGGCAAGATCCACCCCGCGACCAAGACCTTCCAAGCTCTGCGCCGTGCGGTGAATGCCGAGGGCGACGAGTTGCTGGCCGTCCTATCGTGCGCGGAAGCGCACTTGGTGGATGGTGGCGTGTTGGTTGCCATCTCGTTCCACTCGGGCGAGGACGGCGAGGTCAAGCGTTGGTTGGCCGCGCGCGCCAAGGAAGGTGCGTTCGAAGTGCTGACCAAGAAGCCGCTTGAGGCCGGTGTGTTGGAGCGTCGCGCCAATCCGCGTTCGCGTTCGGCGCGCTTGCGGGCTGCGGTGCGCACGCGCCGTCAGGAGGCTGCGCTGTGAGTATCCGCCTTGGTCTGTCGTTGGGCTTGTCTCTGGCGACGTTGATGTTGGCTGTGGCAACCGCGGGTGTGCAGTCGCATAACCGCTCGGAAGCAGCGCGCTTGGACGAGCAGTTGTCGACCATCAAGCTGATTGAAGCGGTGAATGATGAGCGCAGCGCCGAGATCGTGGCGCGCGACTATGCACCGCCGCACAAGCAAGTCCTGAAGCCTGCGCCGAAGCCGGTGCAGGCGGCAGCGCCGAAGACGCAGGCCAAGACTGCGGCGAAGCCCGTCGTCGCGCCCGTTGTCGCGCCCGTCGCCAAGCGAGGTGTGCTGTGAGTAGCGAACCGCGCGTAGTCTTGCGCTCGACCTTTGCTGTCTGTGCCTTGATCGGCGTTGTGTACGCGCTTGTGGGCTTGCGCGGCACGTTCCTGACCACAGTGTCGGCGGGCGAGCAACCGGACCTGGCTTTGGACCCCAAGGTCGAGCCGGTGCCGTTCGACTTGCGCGATGCATCCGGCGTGCCGCTCGGTACGACGGTCGAGTACCTCGAGCTGACGGCCTCGCCTACGGCGTTGTGGCAAGCCCACACGCCCCAGCGCTTGTTGCCGAAGCTGGCACAGGCCTTGGTGATGGACGAGGCCCAGCTGCGCGAACGCTTGATGCCGGATCTGGGCGCGGATGGCTGGGTGGTGGCCGACGGCAAGCCGTTCCCCATCGGAGCGGATGCCGCCGAGCGCGTGCAGGGCTGGATCCGCAGCGGGCGCGTGAGCCCGCAAGATGAACTGGGTGCGCCGATTGCCGGCGTGCAGTTGGTCGCCGACCCGCGTCATGGAGGCTGGACTTTGCGCTGGCAACCGCTGGCGCTGTTGTCCGCCGCCGAGCGTGAGCGTCAAGGCCAAGAGAAGGCTGTCAAGTGGACGCGACGCTTCGCGGATGACTTGGCCTTCTGCATCCTCGGCGACAACTTGGAAGCGGTGTTGCCCGATGATGTGGCACGCGATCGCTTCCGGAACACGATCTGGGCCGCGCTGATGCCTACCGGCTTCAAGAGCGTGCTGAAGGAAGTGCCGCCCTCGCATGTGCAGGCGGTGCATGAGCTGCTCAAGAAGGAAGCCATTCAGTCGCACCAGATGGAGTTGGTGCGCCACAAGAAGCGCGCTTACCCGGCTCGCAGCGATGCGCAGAGCATGGCGATTGTGGGGCGCTGGGGGACCTTCGACAAGGCCGAGGCCGATGCGCGCGCCGCCGAGCAGTTGTCTCTGCCGGCTGACGAGTCGCGCTGGAGCGCGCAGGATCGTCGCGACTATGATGCCCTGCGTCGCGCGTTGGTCTATGTGCCGCGCCCGATGAACGGCCTCGAGCTGTATGTCGAGCGCTTGCTGCAAAGCGAGCCGTACGTGACCTGGGTGCGCCGCGAGGGCGAGCGCTACCTAGCCGAGAAGCGTTCCGCTGCTCGCCAGGCGATGCACCGGCACTTCGTGGCCTTGGATCCGGCCGATGAGCCGGTTCAGGTGGAGACGACGCTCGAGCTGCCCGTGCAAGCCGTGCTGAAGGCGGAGCTGGAGCTGATCCAGACCAAGCATGAGCCCGCCTTGGCCATGGGCATTGCCATCGATGTGGCGACCGGCGATGTGCTCGCCTGTGACTACATCGATCCCTACGAGATGGGTGGCTTTGCTCCCACGCAGCACACCTTCACGCCCGGCTCGACGATGAAGGCGATCGTGATGGCCGCTGCGCTGACCGAAGGTGTGGTCGGACCGACCTCGACCTTTGATGCGCGCCATGGTCGTTACAGCTACGACGGGCGCCTGATTCGCGAGGCCGAAGGCGGCGACAAGTTCGGTGTGGTGACGGCTTCGCAGGCGCTGGCGCACTCGTTGAACGCCGTCATGGTCCAGATCGGCACGCGCATGGACAGCGATGTGCTCGAGAAGCACTTCCTGGACCTTGGCTACGAGCGCGTGCCAGGCGTTGGCTTGGGCTACGAGCGCAAGGGCTTCGTGCCGACTTTGCGGCACCCGCGCACCAAGAAGTGGTCGCATGCGTCGACCTGCTTTGGTCACGAGATGAGCGTGACTTTGTGGCAGCACGCGACGGCACTCGCGACCATGTTGCGTGGCGGTCAGTACCGTCCTTTGCGCCTTGTGCGCGCGGTCGAACAGTACGGCGCGCGCCGTGAGATCCCGCTCGTCGCAGACCATCCCTTGCAAGAGCGCGATTCGCTCTCGCCGGAAGCTTGCAACCAGGTTCGAGAAATGATGAATCTGGGTGCTCGTGAAGGCACCGGCAAGAAGCTGTTCCGCGAAGACATGGTGATGGGGACCAAGACCGGTACCGCGCAGAAGGTACCCGGCGAAATCTGTTTGCATCTCGAGCTCAAGCACAACCGTGAGCACGGTTGTCGCGGGGCCCGTGCATGCCGTGAGCAACTCAAGGGCAAGACCGATCACGGCGCCAAGAGCTGCTACACCTCATCGATCTGCATCTTTGGTCGCCGTCCGCAAGGCGAACGCGAAGTGATGGTGTTGGTCGTTGTCGAAGAGGCCAAGAAGGGCGGACGCTACGGCTCGGAGATCGCAGGTCCTGCGGGTCTCGCTGTGTTGCGCGAAGCTCTCGGTCTCACGCGCGGAGGTGTCGTGGCGCAAGTGCTCGACGCCGATGGATTCAATGTCGTCGATCCCAAGGGGGAGGATCGTCGTCGGACGCGTGAAGGAGCTCACGATCACCCGTGGGCGGAGGATGTGCGTGCGTCTCGCTGAACTCGTATCGCAACTGGGTGGATCGCTGTTGCCGGGCTTGCCTGGCGCCGGTCCCATGATCACCGGCGTGCAGCTGGACAGCCGCGCCGTGGTGACGGGTGACTTGTTCTGCGCCATGGCGGGCACGCAGCTCGACGGCACGCGCTATGTGCACGATGCGGTCAAGCGCGGCGCAGCCGCCATTCTGTCGCCGCGCGCATTGGATGTGATCTTGCGCGTGCCGGTGTGGGTGCACCCGCAGGCGCGTGCGATGGCAGGACGCGCCGCTTCGTTCGTGTACGGAGAGCCTTCGCGCGACATGAAGTTGATTGGTGTCACCGGCACCAATGGCAAGACCACGGTCGCGCACCTCACGGGGCAACTGCTCGACAAGGCCGGCAAGCGTGCAGCGGTGCTGGGCACTGCGGGCAATCGCTTGGCTGATGGTGTGTTTCAACCGGCGACGCACACGACTCCGGATGCGCCTTCGTTGCAGCGTTTGCTGGCGCGCCATCGCGACTTGGGTGGTGATTGCGTGGCGATGGAAGTGAGCTCGCATGCGCTGGAGCAAGAGCGCACCGCGGGTGTGGCCTTCCATGCCGCGATCTTCACGAACTTGACGCGCGATCACTTGGACTATCACGGCGACTTCGAGAGCTACGCCAAGGCGAAGCAGAAGTTGTTCGAGGGCTTGAGCGCCTCTTCGTTTGCGATCGTTAACGGAAACGATCCGCAGCACGAACGCATGGCTGCTGCTGCGCGCGCGCGCGGCGCTGAGCTCGTCACGTATGGCGTCGGGGCCGGCTTCGGCCTTTGCGCTTCTCAACTGCGAAGCGACCTTCGCGGCACGCATCTGGTCTTGTCGGGGATGGGGATCTCACGTACCAGACTCTGGCTGCCTCTGGCCGGTCGCTACAACGTCGAGAACGCATTGGCCGCCGCCGCTGCGGCGCTTATCACGGGGGCGAGTCCTTCCACTGTAGTGGAGGGGCTCGCCACCGCATCGTCTGCACCGGGACGACTGGAGCCTGTGGCCACCGATGGCCGCGGCTTCACTGTGCTGGTGGACTATGCCCACACGGAAGACGCGTTGCGCAATGTGCTGGGCACGCTGCGCTCGGCGTTGGATGGAGCCGCCGCCGCAGCGGATGCTCCTACTGTTTCCGATGCGCCGGGGCGTTTGATCGTGGTGTTTGGATGTGGCGGCGATCGCGATCGCGGCAAGCGCGCACCGATGGGGCGCGCTGTGGACGCTTTGGCGGATGTGGCCATCGTCACGAGCGACAACCCGCGCAGTGAAGACCCCGAGCGCATCGTCGCTGAGGTGGTCGAAGGTATGACCGGTGAGCGCGCCGAGCGCCATGTCGTTGTCGACCGCCGCAGCGCCATTGCGCTGGCGTGCGAGTTGGCACGCCGTGGTGATGTGGTGTTGATCGCCGGCAAAGGTCACGAAACAACGCAAACGATTGGCACAACGGCGCACGAATTCGATGACCGCAAGGTCGTCGCTGAGTGCCTGGCACTGGCGGTGCAAGCATGAAGAGCTTCCGCATCTCGGACTTGATGGATGCCACGGGCGCACGCGTGCTGCGCGGTGATTTGGGCGCTGTGGCTGGTGGAACGAACACCGACACACGCAAGATCCAGCGCGGCGATGCGTTCTTTGCCTTGTCTGGTCTCAACCACGATGGCAACCGCTTTGCACTGGACGCTTGGAACAAGGGCGCTTGTGCGGTGGTGTTGGAAGATCGCGCCTCTGCCTACGAGATCGCCGCTGCCTTGCCGCCGGAAGCCTTGGTGCTGGTGGCCGCCGATACGCGTCGTGCGCTGGGTGACTGGGCCGCGCGCTATCGCCGCAGCTTGCCCACGCGCGTGATTGGCATCACCGGCAGTTGTGGCAAGACCACCACGAAGAATGTGCTCGCCGAGTTGTTGTCCACGCGTTGGAAGACCATCGGTTCGCCGGCTTCGTACAACAACGATGTAGGTGTGCCGCAGACGATCTTCATGGCCGATGAGAGCACGCAAGCTCTCGTGGTCGAGATGGGCACCAATCACCACGGTGAGATCGCGCGCCTTGCGGAGATTGCAGCTCCCGAAGCAGCGATCGTCACCACGGTGGGCGCCTCGCACTTGGAAGGCTTGGGTTCCATCGAGGGCGTGGCTCAGGAGAAGGGGGCTCTGCCGCGTGCAGTTCCGGCTTCTGGCTTTGTGGTGCTGAACGCGGACAATCCGCACACCGTGCGCATGGCGCGTGAGACACAGGCCAAGGTGTTGACCTTTGGCTTGGATGGTGTGGGCGACTTCACGGCTACCGACATCGTCTTTGATCGTGGCGGTACGAGCTTCCAGGTCTATGGTCGTCGGCTGCGCTCGCCGTTGCTCGGCTTGCACAATGTGCAGAATGTCATGGCCGCCATTGCGGCGTGTCATGGCTTTGGCATCGGCTTGGATGAGATCGCTGGTGCGATTGAGAACCTAACACCGACCAAGGGTCGCTTGAATGTGATCCAAGCCGGCCGCTTGACGCTGATTGACGACAGCTACAACGCCAACCCTGAGTCCGTGCGGGGTGCGATTGCAACCTTGGCTGGTATGACGGGCCATCGTCGTCGTGTGCTGGTGCTGGGCGACATGGCCGAGCTCGGCACAGCTGCAGGTGAGTTGCACTACGAGGTTGGCGCACACGCCGCCAAGTCGCAGCCTGACCTGTTGGTGCTCGTAGGCGAGTTGTCGCGCGCCACAGCTGCAGGTGCGCTGGAAGCGGGCCTGCCGCGTGAGCGCATCGTGCATGTGAGCGATGTCGACGAAGCGAACAAGCTCGTGCCGGCCTTGCTGCAAGGTGGCGATGTGGTGCTGTTGAAGGCTAGTCGCAGCAGTGGCTTGGATCGTCTCGCTCAGGTCATCTTGGATACCGAGCGTGCACAAGACCTCGTGCGCAGCGGGGGGAACGCAGCCTAATGTTCCCCGGCATTTTTGATGATCTGCTGGGCGTGCAGCTCTTCGGCTACATCAGCTTCCGCATGGCAATGGCGGCGCTGACCGCCTTTGCGCTGGCGTTGATCACGGGTGGACCGGTCATCCGTTGGCTCACCAGTCACAAGCTGCGGGAAACGGCCAAGGGTGATCTTGCGCTGCTGGACGAGTTGTCCAAGCGCACAGGCAAGGCGAACACGCCGACCATGGGCGGTAGCTTCTTGGTCGGTTCGTTGTTGGTGGCTGTGATCCTGTGGGGTCGCCTCGACAACATCTCGGTTGTGTTGGCGGTCTTGTTGACGGCCATCCTTGGAGCGGTCGGTTTCGTCGACGACTTCGGCAAGTTGTCCTCCACGAAGAAGGGCATCTCGCCGCGCGCGAAGATGCTCGGTCAGACAGCCGCGGCGCTGTTCGCTGTAGGCGTGTATGCGTGGTACGCCTGGACCAGCGGTCGCTTCGCGTTGCTGGACATCTTCCCGCCTATCCTCAAGGACGCGCGCATTGGTCTCGCGGCTTTGGGCCTCGTGGGCATCGCCTTGTTCGTCGCCTTCCAGTGGTTCTGGGTGGTGGCTACATCGAACGCCTGCAACATCACCGATGGCCTTGATGGTCTGGCCTCGGGCTGCATGATCATCGCTGGCCTTGCACTCGCCGTGCTGTGCTATGTGACGGGGCGTGCCGACTGGGCACCGTACCTAGGCTTGCCGCATGTGGCAGCCGCGGGCGAGATGGCCGTGGTGGGCGGCGCCTTGATCGGCGCCTGCATGGGCTTCCTGTGGTTCAACGCGTACCCCGCCAAAGTCTTCATGGGCGACTCCGGCTCGCTGCCTCTCGGCGGGCTGTTGGCTTGGATGGCGATCGTGTCCAAGCAAGAGCTGGTGCTGCCGCTCGTGGGCCTCGTCTTCTTCGTCGACATGGCGTCGAGCTTCTTGCAGACGCAGTGGTACAAGCGCACAAAGACGCGCATCTTCACCTGCGCGCCGTTGCATCACGGGTTGCAGCTCCACGGCGGTGTGTTCAAGAAGGGCCCCGAGCCCTGGCATGAGACCAAGATCGTGGTGCGTGCCTGGATCGTGGCTGCTGTGTGCGCCATGGCCTCCCTAGCCCTTTTGAAGGTGCGCTGACATGGCACGCTTCCGTCGCTCCGCACCTGCAGTTGATGGGACACTGCCCAAGGAAGCGCAGTTGTCGATGGGTGGCTTGTTCCGCTCCACCTTCGATCGCGCTTGCCACCGTGTCGATGCTGCGCGTGGCAAGGATGATCCGCGCGAGTTGTCGACGCGCATCTTCTTTGTGGTGCTGGCTTTGTCGGCCATCGGCTTGATGCTGCAGTTGTCGCACTCTTCCACCACGATGGGGGAAGAGGACTTCTGGCGCGCGACCTTTGGTCAGCTGGTCTTCCGCATGCTGGGCTTGGGTGCCTTGCTCGCTGGCTTGCAGTTGGGGCCGCAAGGCCTGCGGCGCGCGTTGCCGGTGCTGCTGGCACTGGCCATCATCGCGCTGATCTTGGTCTATGTGCCCGGTGTAGGCGCCACCATCAACGGCGCCAAGCGCTGGGTCTCGTTGGGCTTCGTGTCGTTCCAACCTAGCGAAGTCGCGCGCGTCGTTGGCTTGCTATGGCTGGCCCATCGCTTGTCGCTGCTCGAGCCGCCGCTCAAGGACTTCAAGCGCGACATCCTGCCGCTCTTGTTGGTCGGGGCGCTGATCGCAGGCTTGATCCTGTTCGAGACGGATACCGGCGGCGCGATGCTGTTCATGGCCTGCTTCAGCCTGCTGTTGTGGGTGGGCGGGGCCGAGTTCAAGAAGATCGCTGGCCCAGTGCTGGTGGTCATGTTGCTGGCGCTCGCCGGGGCTTTGACCTTCGTGAGCTATGTGCGTGAGCGCATCGCCATGTGGCTCGGCAACTCGAGCAATGCTCAGGTCACCGACTCCTTGCAGGCCATCGCTTCTGGCGATGCCTTCGGCAACGGCTTCGGCCAAGGCTTGTGGCGCAATGCGCGCGTGCCGTACCTGGAGACTGACTACATCTACGCGCTGGTGGGTGAAGAGTTCGGCCTGTTCGGCATGCTGCTCGTGACGGGGCTCTTCATGACGTTGCTCGTCTACGGGTTGCGCTATGCGCTGTGCATCAAGGATCGCTACGCAGCCTTGGCTGCCTTCGGCTTGATCCTCACGGTGATTGTGCAGGCCATGATCCACATGCAAGTCGTCGTGCAACTTGCGCCGCCCAAGGGCATGCCGCTGCCTTTCTTGAGCCATGGCGGCACCTCGCTCATCGTGTCGTCGTTTGCGATCGGAGTGGCGCTCGGCGCTGCTCGGCGCGAAGTGCGGCCGGAACCCACATCGTCCACGGTTGCGGAACCTACGACCGCAGCCTGAATCACACCACCGTTAGGAATCCAGTTCATGCAACAGATCGAAAAGTACGGCGTCATCGCCCTTGTGTTCTTGCTCGTCACCATCGTCGCCGTGTCCTTTTGGGGTGACAGCAAGTCGCCCGGCTTCTGGTCGCGCCTCACGGGCGGTTCGAAGACCGAAGTCGCGCAAACGCCCGAGCAGCCGGTCAACGCAGCCGGTGAACCTGGTGTGCTCGTGGGCGGTGGTGCCGTGGTCAACGCGGATGCACCCGTAGCTAACGATCCGTTCCTCAAGTCGAACGAGCTGACGGCGCCGGGTGAAGTCACCATCGGCAACGCCTTCGACGCCCAGGGCAATCCGGTGGCGTGGACCGCGCCGACCAACAAGGGCCAAGAGACGACCTACACGGTCAAGTCGGGCGACAGCCTGGCGAAGATCGCACGCAAGGAGCTGGGCAGCGAGACGCGTTGGAATGAGATCGCGCAGCTGAACCCCGGCTTGAATGCCAAGAACCTCAAGGTCGGTCAGTCGATCCTGCTGCCGACGGGCACGGCAACTGCGAGCACGGTTGTGGCCGACAGCACGCAGACCGCGCCGGTTACTGCGGCTGCGCCGAAGCCGGTTGTCGCGAAGCCGGTTGTAGCCAAGCCGGCTGCTGCACCCAAGAGCAAGGGTGGTCGCACCTATGTCGTCAAGAGCGGCGACACGCTGGCGAAGATCGCTGCGCGTGAGTGTGGTTCGTCGAAGGCCGCTACGCAAATCGCGGCCCTCAACCCGAACATCAATCCTGACCGCATCAAGGTGGGCGACAAGTTGGTTCTGCCTGCTACCAGCGAGAAGGCACTCGTCGCCGCTGCTGCTCCGGCTAGCTCGCGCTCGTCGAAGTCCAAGGTGCAGTGACATGAGCTCGTCGCTACGCAAGTGGTTCCTCGCGGGCTGTGCGCTGGTGGTCGCGCTGTCTGCCCCGCGCGCAGCCGAGTGCGTGGGCAACGGTCTCGGTGGACCGTACCGCACGCAAGCCAAGCCGGTGGTGCACGCCGCCGCTGTGGCTCGGGTGCAACCGGTCCAAGCGACTCCTCTCATGGTGCGTCAAGAGCGCTTGACGCGCTGATTCCACAGGCATGACTGCTGTTGATGTAGGCCTCCGTCCACTACGCCTTGCATTCGCAGGCGGGGGGACCGGAGGCCACATTGTGCCCGGCTTGCACATTCTGGCCGCGGCGCGTGAGGCAGGTGTGGCGCCGCTCGATCTGGTGTGGTTCACCAGTGGTCGCTCCGTCGAGGACCGCGTGCTGGCCACTCTGGCCGAGCGTGCCGGCGATGTGCCTTGGGAGCGCGTGGTGCTGCCCATCGAGCCGCCTGGCGGCGGTGCGCCTTCGCGTTTGCGCTTGGCCACGCAACTGCCCGCGAGCTACCTCACCTCGGTGCGTGCGCTGCGACGTCACCGTCCTGAAGTGTTGATCGGCCTGGGTGGCTTCACTTCGTTGCCGGCTGTGCTGGCCGCGCGGCGCTTGGGTATCCCCGTCGCGCTGCTGGAGATCAATGCTCATGCTGGCACGGCGACGAAGTGGCTTGCGCGCTTTGCCACGCGCGTGGTGCACGCTTGGCAGGGCACCATGCCCGCCACGCCGAACGCGCGTGATGTGCATGTGGGGCCGCCGTTGGCACCGGACTTCGTGCCGGATCCGCATGGGGCTGCTGCGGCGCGCGCGGCCTTGGGCTTCGATCCTCAACGACCGTTGCTTGTCGTGCTCGGTGGTAGTCAGGGGTCAAGTGCACTGAACACCTTCGTGCGTACGCATGGCCCCGCCATGGCGGCCGAAGGGCTGCAAATCCTGCACCAAACCGGCCCCAAGAAGCTCGACGAAGGTGCCGCGCCCTTTGCTGGCTACAGGAAGAGTGAGTATGTCGATCCTGTGCGTCCTGCATTGGCTGCAGCAACCGTGGTGCTGTGCCGTGGTGGAGCCTCGACCTTGGCCGAAGTCGCAGCCATGCGAGTGCCGGCCTTTGTGGCGCCGTACCCGCACCACGCGGACCGTCATCAAGAGCGCAACGCACGCGAGTTAGGCGACGGGGTGCGGCTGGTGCCCGATGTGCAGCTCGATCACAGTTGCCGTGCCGCGTTGGTGCAGTTGTGCAGTGTCGAAGGCCAAGCGCAGCACGCTTCGATGGCGCAGGCGCTCGCCGCAGCGATGCCGCATGGTTCCTCGCGCCGCATCTTGGCCCAGTTGTGCGCCATCGCGCGCACTGCTGCAGCCAACTGACTGTCCACAGAGTTGTCCACCACATGTGGAAAACTGCAGGATGAGCCGTGGACTTCGAGCCTCGGATTGGTTCATCTCCCAGTAGGTTCCACACCAAGTACACCGCGACGCACTCCATGCACGACGACCGCACGGCACAACTTCCTCGCAACATCCACCTACTCGGCGCTGGTGGCGCCGGAGTCTCTGCTGCAGGCGAGATCCTGCTCGATCGTGGTCACTTGATCACCGGTCAAGATCGCAGTGACTCGAGCTTTGTGCAGAAGTTGGTCCAGCTCGGTGTGCCGGTAGTCATTGGTGACACTAAGGCTGAGCACTTGCCCGTCACTGCTCAAGCGGTGCTGCGCAGCGCGGCGATTCCCGATACGGATCCGCAAGTGCAAGCAGCGCGTCAGCGTGGCTTGCCCGTGTACAAGTACGCAGAGGTACTCGGTCGTCTTGGTCCTGCACGCCACACCATTGGTGTCGCCGGCACGCACGGCAAGACCACGACTTCGTGGCTTGTGTACCACGCGCTTGCAGCGGCCTCAGCCTCGTGTGGTTTGTCGCAACCATCGGCACTCG
>CAIKQM010000691.1 GCA_903829565.1 uncultured Planctomycetota bacterium | reverse complement strand
GCCTGCCTTGGCCCGTGAGTCGTCTGCCTGACTGGGCTGTGTCGTGTCTTGCTGCGGTTGCATGCGGGCTTTGGCTCTACGCGTCTGCGTCGCACCATTCAGCGCAGATGCTGGTCATGGTTGCAAGTCTCGATGCGCCAACTCGGCCACATGGCTCGCAGCTCGTGCAATGGCACCGTCCCCACCCAGCCGTGCACGAGCTTGGGCCACTTGGCGGGCATACTCAGCGCGCCATGCTGGATCACTCGCAGCTCGCCTCAAATCACGGCGAATGGCCTCACGCGGAGGCGCCCCAGCGAAGGCGTACTCGGGCATCAAGTTGGCATTGACCAGCAAGTTGGGCGCGGCGACGTAGGGGACGTGCACCATCATGCGCGCCAAGAACTCCTCGGTGTGTCCTGCCAAGCGATAGACCACGACGGTCGGGACACCACGCGCAAGCAGGTCGATCGTGATCGTGCCCGAGACGGTCAAGGCCGCGCGCGCGCGGCTCAGGACGGCGTGCAGATCACCGGCGCAGACTTCGACGGAGCCGTCAGCGAGCTCCGCGGACAAGAGGTGCCGTAGCTGGGTGGCCACCGCTTCGCGCTCGTGGGCGACGACGACGCGCAGCCCAAGGTCGCGCGCCACCTCGGCGGCAATCTGCACCATCCACTGCGCATGTCGTTCCAGCAGCGTCTGGCGGCTGCCACATAGCACGACGAGTGTGTCAAGTGTGCTTGACGGCGCTGTTGCAGCCGGCGCAGCGATGGCATCCAACTGGGGATGGCCCACCAGCACCACCTGCGCACCGCGGCGCGCAAACCAAGCCGGCTCAAAAGGCAAAATGGCCAAGCCCAAATCCGTGCAGCCTGCCCAGCGGCGCGCTCGCCATGGTGCCCACGCCCAATGCTGTGGCACCACCAGATGGGCCGTGCGCACACCCAGCGTGCGCAGCATCGACATCAGCGGCACATGCAAAGCGGGGGAGTCCACCATCACGGCCACATCCGGCGCGAAGGCCGCACTGCGTGTGACGGTCTGTTCGAGCAGTCGCAGGTAGCTGCGCAAGGCACGTACTGTGGCAAAGAGCCCCATGCGCGCGTGGGTCACGGTGTCGTGCCACAGCACGACGCCTGCGGCCTGCAGCCGTTCGCCGCCAAGCCCTGCGAACACAGGTTCGGGTGCGCCGGCGGCATCGGCCGCACGACGCAGCGCGTGCACAAGGTTCACGGCGTGCGTTTCTCCCGAGACTTCCGCACAGGAGATGAGGACGCGCAATGGACGATCCTTGCGCCATACCACCTGCGGCACGGGCGCCACCTGCGCGGGCGCTTGCAGGCATTGCTGCAGTTCGCGCTTGGCCCGCGGGCCACCCAGTGCGCTGCTGACGAGGCGCGCAGGGAAGAGCACAGCATCCCCGACAGCACGCAGCAGCTCGCGGCGCACGAGCGCTGCGGCGGAGCGAGCCGGACGGGACCCGTGGGGCGAGGGGGTAGGTCGTGCCATGCGCAGCCAGCGCAGGATAGCGAGTCAACCTTGCCTTGCGCACGCTATCCTGCGGGCCACATGCTGCGCCTCGTTGGCTGGTTCCTCGCCGTCCTCGTCCTGCTGAACATCCTGCGGTTGGTGCCAGCCGTGGGGCGCATCTTTGATGTGCCGTTCCTCGGGTTCTTTCTCGCGGCCGCAATCTTGTCGGCCTTGATGGCGTGGGGCGGTACGTGGATGACGCAGCGCAGCCGGACGGCGCGGGTGAAGCGCGACTTGGGCGCTGTCGACACGCCGTACCAACGCGGCAAGCTAGGAGCACACTTGCTAGCCGCAGGTGCTCCTAGCGAGGCGGAGCCGCACTTGGCTATCGCAGCGGCTGGTGACGCCGATCGGTTGGAGTGGCACTACAAGCTGGGCTGTGCGCGGCTCTTGGTGGGCCGGGCGGCGGAAGCGGTAGCACCGCTCGAGCATGTGGTGGCGCGCGAAGAAGAGCACGCCTTCGGCGCAGCACTGTTGCGTTTGGCCGAGGCGCGTCTGCGCCTCAACGAGCCGGCACTTGCCTTGGTCGCGTTGCAGCGCTTTGAGCGCAATCACGGCCCCATGCCGGAGAGTGCTTGGTGGCGCAGCCGCATCGCCAAGGCGCAAGGGGACGCTGCCGCCGCCAAGCGCGCGTGTGAAGAAGTGCTGCACTTGCAAGCGCGCGCCACGCAGTTTCAGAAGAAGTCTGGTCGCCCTTGGGCGTTGAAGGCCTGGTTCGCGCGTTGGTTCTAGCGACGCGCGTATAGCCGTTGTGACAACTCAAACAGCACCACCACGGCCACCGCCATCGGCACTACCTTCGTCCATTCCAAGCTATGGGTTGCGCCGATGTAGGCGAAGGCATCGATGTCCGTCAGACGGAACAGCGACCAATGCGTGAGTGTCTGCACCAAGTAGATGGAGAACTCGGCCAGCATGAACAGCAACATGCCAAAGCCGATGACCAACGGTCGCGATCCGGCGCAGCTGAGTGCGAAGGTCAGTGCATACAGCATCAAAAGCAGCAGTGATTGATGGATTGCGGAGAGGAACAGCGGCCAATGAGCCATGTCCTCATCGATGTAGCTCATCAACCAAGGAATGCTGTGGGTCGACACGAACACCGGCACGATGGTCGCGAGTGCGCCAGCGATCCAGCGTTCCGTCAGCACGCGCCGGCGCGACATGGGACGCGCAAGCAGGATCTCCAGCGTGCCGCGTTGGGCTTCGCCAGCCACCACATTCATCGCAAACACAACCGCGGCCAGCGTGCCGACGGTATTGCAGCCCTTGAAGAAGTGTTGCCCGTTCACATAGGCGATCACGCCGCCTACTTCGAGCTGGTCGATCATGCCCTTCAGCGAGTCCATCGGGGCCATGTCACGCAAGGCATCGATGTTCTCTTCGAAGCTGGGCCAGAACAGGATGGCGCCGACGAGCAGGGCCTCGAGCACGATGAACCAAGCCAGCATGCCCCACCAAGCGAAGCGGTACTCGCGCAACATCAGCAGCCCTCCACTCCGTACAGCTCGCGGTACAGCTCTGCCAGAGACAAGCGGCCATGCTCGATCGTGGTCGGTGCGGGCAAGGCCGGCAAAGCCAAGGCGCGCGCCAGCCACTCGCGCGGCTCACCGGCGACTTGTGCACTCACACGCAATTGGTCTTCGACGACCATGCTGCTCAAGGTGGCACCGCCCAAGCTTTGTAAGGTTTGCTTGACAGAGTCCTCCGCCACTGTCGAGGCAAAGGACAAGCGCACCAGACGCGCTGCACGCTCGCGCACGGTTGCAGCCGTTTCATTGGCAATGATGCGGCCTGCTTGCACGAACACCAGACGCGCGCACACGCGGTCCACTTCGCCTAGGTGATGCGAGGAGAGCAGGATCGCCGTGCCGCGCGCCGCATCCTCTTGCAACAGTTGCAGCACGGCTCCGCGCTTGCTGGGATCCAAACCCTCGGTAGGTTCATCCAAGATGCGTACCGGCACTTGTGGCGCCAAGGCAGCACACAGCATCAACTGGCGCTTCATGCCATGGCTGTAGGTGCGCACGCGCTTGCGCAGGGGCAGCTCCAGGCGTTGCGCGTACTCCAGCGCGCGTTGCCAAGCGTTGCTCTCGCGACCGCGCAAGAACCACTGCAAGTGTTCATCGGCGCGCAGCTCGCCATACAGGGCAATCTCGCCGGGGGCATACGCTGCTTGCAGGCGCACCGCCACTCCATCACCCACGAGGCGTGCTCCGCCCACGACAATCTCGCCTGCATCGGGGCGCGTCACCCCGTACAGACAGCGCAAGAAGGTGCTCTTGCCGCTGCCGTTGGGGCCTAGCAAGCCTGTGATGCCGGGGCCTACATCCAGATCCATGCCGGCCACGGCAACCTTGTCGCCAAAGCGTCGCACGACACCCTTGGCGTGGATGGCGGACAGGGTAGAGGAGTGCTGTGAGGCGTTCACTTGCTGCAGTCTACGCCGTTGGTCATGGCAACGATGCAGCTTCGTCGCCACACTTGGTACATGGAGCAGGGAGCATGGAGCTGATCGAGACGCTCAAGCACGATGTGTTTGGTCGCGTAGAGCTGGTGCGTGGCCCTGAAGGCCTGCTGGTGCGGCGCGTGGCCCGTGCGGGGTTGCTGGACCCGCGTGCCATCCTGGCCCGTGCTCTGTTGGCGCGTGAGCGCCGTGCGTTGCAGGCTTTGCGCGGCATGCCAGGCGTGCCCCAGCTGTCGGTAGCGGATCGCGGGCTTGCACATGAGTTGCTGCGCACGCACTTGGCCGGCGCTCCGCTGCATCGTGCGACGCAGTTGCCTTTGGATTACTTCGAGCACCTCGATGTGCTGGTGCAAGCGCTGCATGCGCGTGGCGTGTGCCACAACGACCTGCACAAGGAGCCGAACATCTTGGTGGGCGAGGACGGTCGGCCAGCCTTGGTCGACTTTCAACTGTCGAGCGTGCACACGCGGCAGGACCGCAGCTTTCGGGTGCGCGTCAGTGAAGACTTGCGCCACGCCGAGAAGCACCGCGCGCGCTATGTCAGCTTGGGTGGTGCGCCGCAGGAAGTGCGCACTGCAGGTGCTGGTGTTGGCCGTCAGCGCAGCGCGCTGGCGAAGTGGTGGCGGCGTTTGGGCAAGCCAGTCTGGGACTTTGTGCGTGGTTCGCTGTTGCGTACGCGTGAAAAAGAAGGAGGGCGCCCGAGTCACGGGCCATGGCCCGCGTGGACGCCACCTTTAGGTCAGGTACGAGCTTCTCAGGGACAGTCGTCTCAGAGCACGTCTTCGCGATAGATCCAGCGCTTGCGCTCCGGAGCTCCGCGCGCGACGAGTCGCCACAGGTGCTCGGGACCACAAATCGCCAAGTACTCGCGCTCGCCTTGTTTGGTCTGCAGGATCACGCGACCTGACACCAGACCGACCAAGCGCTTCTCGTGTTCGTTCTCTTCCGGCACGACGAACAAGCCCGCGCCGATGAACTCGGGACGGCCGTACAGTCGTTGCGGGATGGTGGTCACAATGCCGAGCACACGCGGCTCTTCCAGCACTGTCACTTTTTCTTTCCACGGCCCGTAGGGATCACGACCGTAGATCCACAGTTCGGTGCCAGCGGCCGGAGTCTCGAACTCCATCACGCACTCGGGCAAGCGAATCTCGGTCTCCGCGGTGTAGATCGCGCCGCCTACCGGCTCGATGACCACCTTCTCGATGCTCGGGCCATCGCCGTACCACGAGGTCACTTCAGCCGGCCCGGAGCGCGCCGTGCGGCCGAGGAAGACCAAGCCGTAGTCCGTGTTCACGCCGAGCTCTTCGCCCGCGGGTGTACGGATGTGCACCACGGGATCTGCGATCGTGCGCACCCCTGTGCAAGAGGCGAGCGCGGAAGCCACAACGATGGCTAGGGAACCGATGGGTAAGGCGGGGATGCGTTTCATTCGAAGCGTTCGTACCACTGGCGATAGTAGTCGTTCTCGGGGTCGAGCTCCATGGCCAGTCCGGCCCAAGCCTTGGCTTCTTGGTCCGACAACTTGCCGCCACCTTCCAGCCGCGGCCCGCCGCCTTCCCCGCGACCTACGCGGGTGTTCAGCAGGCCCAGCTTGAGCGCCGACAAGTCGTAGTACACATCGGCATCTAGCGGGTCGATCTCAAGGGCCTTTTGAAGATCTGCCATGGCCTTGTCGTCCTGATCCTTGAAGGCCAAGGCCTTGGCCCGCGCCACAAAGGCCCGCGGGTCCTTGCAGCCCTGCTCGATAGCCTCGTTCAGGTCCGCCAGAGCCTCGTCAAACTCACCTTCGCGCAGCTTTTGGGTGCCGCGCTTCATGCGGGCCGTCGGGCCTTCCACGGGCATGGCCTTGATGTAGGCCAGCCATTCCTTCTCGAGCTTGTCGACATCCTTCTCGCCGATGCGTTTCAACAAGTGCGCGCGGATGTCCACCGGCTTGATGCCAAAGCCGCGGCCCATCTGTTCCGACGGAATGCCCTTGGCGCGCGTGTAGATCTCTTTGAAGAAGCGGTTGAAGTTCTTCTGGTGCTTCGCATTCTCCCACGTGTTGAGGAAGTACACGAAGGACCACGCATGCGCGTACTGGAAGCCATCAAAGGCTCCACGATCGATCAAGAACAGCTCCTCTAGCTTGGTGTAGCCGCGCCCGTTCTTTTGACGGCGCGCACCACCGGTGGCGGCTTGTCCACTTTCCGTGACACCGATGGCTTGCTGCACTGTCAGCACGCGGTCCAGCTGAGGCAGGCCCGGTTCGATGACCAGCTTGCCTTTCTTGTCGCGGAACACCTTCGAGCTGCCGAAGTAATCGGCGACGGCTTCATTGAGCCAGATCTGCGGCTCGTACTGGTCGTCGATCAAGTACGTCAACAAGTGCGTGCACTCGTGCAACGCGACCCATGTCGACTGCTCGGGCTCCTGGTAGTCGTGATAGAAGTTGAGCGTCTTGTCGTAAGCCCAGAAGTAACCCAACACACCCGGCGACAGATCCGGTGCCGCTGCGTTGGCATGGAAGTCCTCATAGGACTTGTAGATGTTGACCACCATCTTGGTCCGCATCAGCGACGGAGTCGGCTTGATGCCGATCCGGTTGTCCATGAGGTTGTAGTACGTCTCCAGCAGCTCCGCGTAGTACTCGAGCAGCTCGGGGCCCGTGTTCGTGACAAAGCGGAAGTGAGCCGTCTCCTTCTCCCAACCTGTGCCCCACGTCGAGCGCGCCTTGATCTCTTCGATGCGCTTCTTCGAGTCGGCGAATGCCTTGGCCAACTCGGCCTCGTACGCGGCCTTGGACCACCAGCGGCCGCGGTAGCGCACATAGCCCTGGGCCAGCTTCTCCTTCTCGTCGTCGTTGGCCGGGACATAGTCGCTCATATCGCCCTCGACTTCGATCGAGCGGATGAGCGACTTGTCCTTGATCTCGACGACGCCACCACTGGCGAACTCCAAGCGCAACACGCCATCCCGCTCACGGGCTTTGGCTGGTGTGACGATGCGTCCGTCCTTGGTTACGACGCGGTCGGCGGATGCCTGCGGAGCCAGTACTAGCGCGGCTAGCGCGATGGCGGCACAGAACGAGACACGCAGAGCGTGGGGAAGGAGGTTGCTCACTTGGTGGCCGTGTAGTCTTTCCAAGACTCCTCAAGGACTGCCATGTCGATGCCACGGAAGGCGTCTTCCACAGCTTGGTTCAGGTTGCCGGTCATGGCGAGCGTCTTGAAGTAGGTGTCCAGAATCTTCTCCCACTCGGGGTTCCAGTTCTTCGCGCCCTTCTTCTTGCCGGTGCGCAGGAAGTAGATCAGCGACCAACCCTGCGCGTAGTTCTGCCCGCCACCGGCGCCGTACTTGTTCTGGCCGTAGTACTCCTGCTGCGTAAAGCGCACGAGATCCTGCAACGGCACGAACTGATTGCTGCGCACCAACTCACGCACGGTGTCGACGCGCCACTTGAACTTCTCGGCCACGAAACGACCACCTTTCCACTCGAAGCCCGAGTAGTAGTCGCCAGTGCCCTCGTTGTACCAGCTGTGCGGACTGATGTTGCCGTAGAGGTAGAAGATGTACTGGTGGAAGGCTTCGTGGTTCAGCACGGCCCAGGTGTCATTGCGTCCGCCACCGGCCTGGTCGTCGTAGAGCACCAACTCTTGCTGCGTCCAAGCCCAATAGCCGGCGCTTCCGCCGGGCCCGCCATAGCTGTGGTAGGCCGATTGATCGGTGAGCACACGCACCACCGAGCACTTGGACAACTCGCGCGGATCGCCCGAGCCGAGGATGGCCTTCGTCATCTCCTCTTCGGCCTTCTTGGATCTGTCATCTTCACTTGACGAACCCGTGCGTAGCGTTTCACCCGCTTTGCGCAGCTCTTGCGCTTTCTCGTAGGGGTAATCGACTTCGTACTGACTACGAATCGCCTCCAAGCGCTCCAGCAGCTCTTTGACGAACATCTTGTCCTTGTGCGGCGTCAGGACGAAGTAGTTGGGCGTCTCGTAAAGCTTCCAGTCACCGCCGAGCTTGGCGACTTCGGTCTGCAGCTTGGCGCGCTTTTGCGCGCGCAGGTCGTCACCCGCTGCTGCCGCCGACGCGAGTTGCTTGACCTCGATCGAGCCGAAGCTCTTCGCCATCGATTCGTAGGGACCTTCCCACTTGCTTGACTTCTTGGGGTCGCCAGGGAAGTTGACCACAAAGGCCACATCCAAGTTCTCCGCCAGCTTGTAGCTCCACGCACGAATGCGCGTGCTGTCTTTGGCTTCGCCCGGCGTCACCCAGTCGTAGACCGTGCAGGGGACTTTGTTGATCGTCGTGTCCTTGGTGCCCTCCAAGGTGAAGCCGCGTCCGTACTCGGCCGCGACCCATGCGCTCACATCTTTGCGTGCAGCGCCTGTCAAATTGATTTTACGGCCTTCCTTGCCGTCTTTGGTTTCTTCCGGCTTCGGGCGTCGATCAAACTTGACCAAGTGCGTGTTGACATACAGCGGCTTGTCACCGACCAGCACATACTTCTCCAAGGGCGGATCGAACTTGGCGATCAAGTTCAGCTCGCCCGGTTGCGGCGGGATCAGGCCCCACTCCGCGGGCGTCTTGATCTTGAAGCCCAGATCGACAGAGTCCTCGTACCACTTGCCGGCCTTGGGGGCCTGGACTTGAGCGGGCAACAGGCTGGCTGTGGCGATGAGCACGCACAGGGCCGGCCAGAGGGCCAAGCACAGGCGGACAACGGAAGTGGTGGTGGTACGCATGAGGACCCTCAAGACGCGCCGCGGCAGCCGGTACAGCCACGCAAGCGCCCCTGCATGATCCACCTTCCCAAGGGCCCGCTGCAAGGGTGCCGCGGGTACCTCTTGCAAAGGTCTTGCTGCCGGCACCGTATGGGGTTTGCTCGGCCTTCCTCCCAAGCGCACAATCAACCCACCATGAACTCCAAAGTCCTCGCCCTCGTAGGGGCTCTGTTGTTAGCCGCGGCCGTCTGGTTCTTGACCACCGATGGGCCGCGAGAAGGAGCCGTCCAGCAGACGCAGCCCGTGGCGGTCGATCAGGCTCCCCAAGCGCCCGCGCCTGCGGACTTGGCCGCTCCTGCAGAGCTGCAGCAGAGCGAGCGCACCCAACCTGTGCGAGTCACGGCCGACGTGCCTGCCACCAAGCCCAGTGCCAACGCTAAGGAAGCGCCTTTGACGTTGGTGGGGCGCCTCGTGGATGAGCGCGGCACCGCCGTCGCAGAGGCCAAGGTCATGGTGGCCACCGTTGGTGCAGGGCCGGAGTTCGCGCTCGATGAGTTGGGCGACATGGCCAACATGGGTGCTTGGATGGCGTTGGAGACGGTGCAGACCGGCGGCGATGGTCGCTTTGAGGTGCCGCTCTCGCGCAAGTCGAACAGCGTGCAAGTCGCCGCGCGCTACGCCGGCAAGGCACCGCTCGACAAGCGCTTCGATGTCACACCGGGCAAGAACGATCTGGGTGACATTGTGCTTACCGCGGGCGCTGTGATTGTCGGCCGTGTGGTGGATAGCCGTGGCAGCGGTGTGGCCGGAGTCGAAGTGCATCGCAAGCGTGCCGGCAACGACATGATGGCGAACTTCAATCCTTTCGCTGGACCGGTGGTGGCGACCAGCGATGCGACAGGCCGCTTCCAAGTTGATCAACTGGCACTGGGCGAGTGGAAACTTAGCTTTACACATGCCGAGTATCCGGACGCGACAGCGGAAGGCTCGACCAGCCAAGGCAACGAGCGTGTAGCCAATCTCGAAGTGCGCCTGGCAGATGGTTATGCCATCACCGGCATCGTGACTGGCCTGGAGGGCAAGTGGACAGACGACCTGCATGTCGCCGCCATGAAGGCTGGTGGTGGTGCGTTCGGTATGCCGGACATGTCGGGCGGACGCCGCGCCAAAGTCGCGCAAGACGGTGCCTTTCGTTTGGCGGGCTTGTCGAACGAAAGCACCTATCGCTTGCGCGTCGTGCGCGGCGACAAGCAGGACATGATGCAGATGATGGGTGCGCGCCGCGGTGGTACAGAAGCCAAAGGTGGCGATCGCGGTGTGCGCGTGCCGTTCCAAGATGAAACCGCCATCGTGGCTCAAGTGGTGGACGCGCGCACCAAAGCGCCGATTGTGGCTTTCCGCGTCGAGGCTGGCGCGCAGTGGAAAGTTCCTTTGACAGACGAAAAGGGCAAGCCGCAGAGCAGCTTCCCCGAAGGACGCTTCCGCTTCACCAACATCGTGCGCATGAACAAGGACGCCAAAATGGGCGTCAAGATCGTGGCTGATGGCTACCGCACCTTTGAAAAGGGCGGAATTGAATTGGCGGATGGATCCACGGTCGATTTGGGCCTGGTCGAGCTCGAACCAGCACCCATGGCGCGCATCACGGTGGTGGAT
>CAIKQM010000690.1 GCA_903829565.1 uncultured Planctomycetota bacterium | reverse complement strand
CTAGGGGCAAGGCCTCGAAGGCGATAGCGGTGTCGGCTGGTGCGATGCCACCGAGTGCCATAGAGAGGCGGCTGGTGACATCTGTGGTGCACACTTGATCGAAGACCACACCACCCTCTGGCGTGGACTGGGTGCGCGTGTACTCCAAGCGCGTGAGGTGCGCTTCCGGACCTGTTGGAGTGGGACGGAACGAGTCGTAGTTCAGGACTTGGATCTTGTGGGTCCACTCCGCCGCGCGTGTCCATTCCGGCAGGATGGCCG
The DNA here is from genome assembly GCA_903829565.1 of uncultured Planctomycetota bacterium. Taxonomy (GTDB): domain Bacteria; phylum Planctomycetota; class UBA1135; order UBA1135; genus SXXH01. The sequence goes on along the minus strand of CAIKQM010000690.1, from coordinate 8,903 downwards.
GAACGGGCGGTGCGGATTCTGTGCATGCCGTCAAGCCACAGGCCACCGCCAACAAGGTCAGCGCACCTGTGGGATAGGCTGTCCGATTCACTTGACGGTCCAGCCCACAGGCCGGGCGCTCTTGGGCTCCAAGAGCGCCATCAAGGTCATCGCCGTGCCGAAATTCTCGCTGCGATCGAAGACGCGATCGTTCCAGCCGCCGCTTTCCTCGCGCACGGCCCACAGCAGTGCTTGCAAGCGCGAGCGCAATGCGGCGCGGTCCTTCTCGGGCAAGAACTCAATCGCCTGCGCGACATAGCGGTGCCCGTAGAAGAAGTAGTACGGTGCGATGTTGTACGGAGGGATGTGCGTGCCACCTTGGCGACGGCGCACTTCCAACCACTCCCAGTGCGCAAAGAACGAGTCGACGGCAACGCGAATGCGTTCCGGTGAGCTGCGTCCGGCAAGGTGGAGGGTCGTTTCGACCACAGCCATGCGCGCGACGGCAGCAGGGATCTCCTCGGCTGCCTTGCCGTTCTCAGAGCGTGCGTTGGTGGCGTACTGCACCGCACCTGATTCACCGCGCGAGTCTTCCAGCGTCTGCAGTCCGCGCTCCACCATCTCGGCCGGCACCTCGAAGCCTTGGGCTTTGGCGTAGTAGAGGAACTGCAGCGTGGGCGCGGTCATGAAGGGGCTGGCTCCTTCGGGTGCATCGGTGCGGGCGTAGTTCCAGCCGCCACTCTTGGCGTGTTCCATCGCATCGAGCGCCGCGATCAGCGCGGGAATGGTGGTCTCGACCAAGGCGAGCTTGTCGCCTTCCACGAGCTTGTGCTGGCGCAAGAGCAACAAGAACTCCAACGCGTAGGCGTGGCCCCAACCGCGCACATCGTAGCCCTTGTAGTCCTTGGGCTGCATCAGCGGGTGATCGAGCTTGGCCACAACGAAGTCCAAGGCGCGCAAGAGTGCCGCGTGGGCTTCTTTGGGCAGTTCCTTGGTGCCGTTGTCGCGGTGCGCGCGGATCAAGGCCGACGAGCAGATGGAGGTGCCTCCGATGCGATAGCCCAACGGGATCTGGGCTTGACGGCCATCACCCTCGTACGGCGCAACGCGGTACACACCTTCGTAGGGCCACTCGGCCTTGGGGTCACCTTCTGTCAAGGACTCTTGACGGGCGAGAATCAGCTCCACGCAACGCGCAGGAGCGGCTTCCAAGTCGGACTTGGCCGGAACTTTGGCTCCCGCCTTGGCCTGATCAGCCTTGTCCTTCAAGCCCTTCTGCTTGGTTGCTTCGGCTTCTTGCGCCGCTTGGCGCTTAGAAGGCTTGGCGGCCGGCTTGGCCTCGGGCTTGGCATCTTGGGCAGCGACGAGCAACACACACACGAGAGCGAGGAGCGGGGAGGCCATAGGCCGTCACACTAACCCGCGCACGCCACGCGCTTCCAGAGGTCGCAGCGTCGGCTCAGCGCGTGCCGCCGGCGGAGTCGAGGTGCTCGCGCCAACCGCGCAGCAAGGTGTGGCGCGACTCAGGGTTGATGCCGAAGGTGAAGCCCGCTTTCTCGGCGGATTCCAGCGTGGACTTCATGCCCTTGGCGGAGGACTTCTGGGCCGCGACCCAGTCCTTCAGCTCCGTCAGCTCGGCTTGTTGCTTGGCGAGCTTGTCCTTGGTCTGGGCCAGCTCCTTCTCCACGACCACGAGCCGCTCCAGCGGGCCATCCTTGGTCTTGTCCTGCGCGGACGGCAAACACATCAGAGCAAGCACCGCACATCCCACCGCTACGGCAACAGTCTTCATGTCCCGCAGGTCGGCCAAGCGCAGAGGGGATCTTGAGGCTGGTTGGGAATCCTTCGGAAACGGCGCACGCCCGCTACACTCAGGACCCTACTATCAGGCCCTGCATGAGCTCTCCCGCACCCGTAGCCGCCGGCAAGCGGCCGCTACTCGCCGTCTTCTTGGTCGTCCTGATCGACCTGCTTGGCTTCGGGATCGTGATCCCGTTGTTGCCGGTCTATTCGAAGGCCTACGGCGCCTCCGAGACGGTGATGGGATTGCTGTTCGCGACGTTCAGCGCCATGCAGTTCGTCTTCGCGCCCATGTGGGGGCGCCTGTCGGACAAGATCGGGCGCCGGCCGGTGCTGGTCGGTGGCCTGTTTGGCACAGCTCTGTCGTACATGCTCTTCGCCTTCGCGGGTAGCTTGCCGATGCTGTTTGTGTCGCGCGCGTTGGCGGGCTTCTTTGCGGCCAACATCTCCACGGCCATGGCTTATGTGGCCGATGTGACCACGCCCGAGAACCGTGCCAAGGGCATGGGCATGATTGGCGCAGCGTTTGGCATCGGGTTCACGCTGGGACCGTTGATGGGTGGCGAGTTGTCGGCCATCTCGCCTGCGGCGCCAGGTTGGGCGGCGGCGGGCTTCTCTTTGCTGGCTGCGCTGTATGCCTGGTCGCAACTGGTCGAGCCGCCGCGTGCGCAGCGCGGCTCGCGCGTCTTCTCGTTGGACCAAGTGCGCGCTTCGATTGCCGATAGCCGCATCGGCATGCTGTACATCATGAGCTTCCTCTTCATCGTCTCGTTCGCGAGCTTTGAAGCGATGTTCACTGCTTACGGTTTGCAGCGCTTTCCCGAGGTGTTCGGCTTGCAGGTGGCGATTGAGACAGCCACCTATGACCAGATCATCGCCGCAGCACCCACGACCGGTCGCTACCTGGCCTTCATTGGCATCGTCAGTGCCGTGATCCAAGGCGGGTTCATCCGGCGCTTGGTTCCGAAGTACGGTGAGACCAAGCTCGCGATTGTGGGGCCGCTCTTCTTGGCTGCGGGCTTCGTCGTCGTCGCGCTGGCGAGCGCGTGGTGGATGGTGATCGTGGGTTGCTTGCTGATGCCGATCGGCTTTGGTCTCAACAACCCGTCGCTGACTTCGTTGATCTCGCGCGCCACGCCCGCGGATCAACAAGGCGCGTACTTGGGCTTGAGTCAGTCCGTCGGCAGCCTGGCGCGCATGACAGGTCCGATGATCGCAGGCTTGTTGTTCTCTTGGTACGGCGCCGCTGCACCGTTCTGGTGGGGAGCTGCGTTGCTGGTGGTGTCAGGCACTCTGGCATGGCGTTACCACGCTAGGTACGGCATGACCTTTCCCAAGAAGGCAGCAGGGAAGGCTGCAGGACTGCACTAAGCCATGCGCGTGCGCCGCGTAGTAGAGGAACTGCACTTGGTGCTCGCCTCGGGCTCCCGCGTGCAGCCGATGCACGCGCTACAAGCGTTGCGTCATCGGCGTGGTGTGGTCGCCTTGGATTCGGCGGGTGGTGCGCCAGCACAGCTGTCGCTCGTGGCGTTTGATCCGCTGCGCCTTGGTCCGCCGCCAGCGCGCTTGGAAGAGCTCGAAGCGTGGTGCGCACAAGTACAGTTCATCGAGGGCGATCCAGCCCCTGTAGCCTTTGGCGGCGGTTGGATCGGTGCTTGTTCGTACGACCTAGGTGTGGCGGGCGAACAGCAGTACCTCGCGTTGCCCCGCGACCCGTGGCGTCTGCCTCTGCTCGTGGGGGGTGTGTACTGCGACTACCTCGCTTTTGATCACACCTCCGGTCGCGTGTGGTTGGTGTTGGGTGCGGGCGAGTTGGACGGTCGCGCGAGCCTTGCCGAACGCCATGCCAGTATTTTTGACGACCTTACTGTCGAGGAAGGTCAGTTGTCACGCGAGCTCGTGCCGTGCCGTTCGGTAGGACCGTTGGTGCGCAAGACACAGCCGGCTGAACATCGCGCACGCATCACGGCGGCTCGCGAGGCGATTGCACGTGGTGAGTACTACCAAGCGAATGTGGCGCATCGTTTTGAACGTTCGGTCAGCGGTGATCCGCTAGACCTGTACTTGCGCTTGCGCCGTGTGAATGCCGCCCCCTATGCAGGTTACCTCGCATGGGAAGCGGCGCAGGTGGCGGGCGAAGCGCAGACCTTGCGCGGTGCCATCTTGTGTTCGAGCCCCGAGCTGTTGCTGGACTACAACGGCAGCGAAGCGCGCACGCGTCCTATCAAAGGCACGATCCCGCGCGGTGCCACAGCCGCAGAGGATGCGCGCCAGAAGACAGCGCTGCTGGCGAGTGAGAAGGATCGCGCCGAGCTGGCGATGATCGTGGATCTGGAGCGCAACGACCTCGGGCGCTTGGCGTTGACCGGCGGTGTCCGTGTCGAGGGCTTCCCGCGCCTCGAAAGCTATGCCGCGGTGCACCACTTGGTGACCGATGTGATTGCGCGCATGGGGCCCGGCGTGCGCGGCGAAGCGCTGTTGATGGCTTTGTTTCCCGGTGGTTCCATCACGGGCGCACCTAAAGTGGCCGCTATGCGCGCGATTGCCGAGCTTGAAGGCGAAGGTCGTGGCTGGTTCACCGGTGCGCTGGGATGGATCAGCCACGATGGTCAAGCACAGTGGAACATCTTGATCCGCACGCTGGTGTGGCGGCCAGGTCCGACTGCACAGGATCCCAACGCAGGTGAGGTGTGCTTTCACGTAGGTGGTGGGATCACATGGCATAGTGATCCGCACGCGGAGGATGAGGAGACCTTGCACAAGGCTCGCGCCTTGATGCGTGCATTGGACGAACGCTCATGAGATGGAGCTCTGCATGGTGACGCAGTGGATGTCCATCGATGGTGCGTTGGTCCAAGCCTCGCAAGCTCAATTGCCTGCGGGCTTGGTAACGGCCAGCCAAGGGCAGGCTTGGTTCGAGACCCTGCGTGTGATGGATCGGCGTGTTGCACGCGGACCGCGGCATGCGCGGCGCGCTCAGCGCACGGCACAGATGGTGGGCGTGACTGTGCCGGACGCATGGCTTGCGTGGGCGCAAGAGTTGGCTGACACGCTGCCGCCGGGCTTGCAGGCGCTGCGTGTAACCTTCTTGACAGCCCCGCAACGCGCGCACGTCACCGTGGTGTGCGAGGCGCGCGCAGTGGAGCCGTTGCTTGCTCCTGTGATGCTTTTGCCTGTGATGCGCTTGGATCACGACGATGAGTTGCACGCATACCACAAGCTGCATGCGCGCTGGGCCTGGACGCGCGCGCGTGCGCAAGCGCAGGCGCTGGGCGCGTTCGACGCCCTCTTGGTGGATCGCCAGTTGTGTGCTCGCGAAGGCACCATCGGCAACCTCGTGGCCCTTGTAGAGGGGCGCTTGCGTGCGCCTGTGCGAGGTGTATTGCCGGGCATCGGGCGCGCGTGCGTGCTTGAGTTGGCCGAACGCCTAGGACTGGCGCGAGAGGAGGGCGAGCTGCGGCTGACAGACCTGAAGCGCGCCGAAGCGGTGCTCTTGGTCAATGCGGTGCGCTTGTGCGTGCCGGTGGACGGTGTCCTCCACGGAGGTCACTACCCAGAGTCGCTGGGCTGGGCCCAGCGTCTGAATGCACTGCTTACGCAGGAAGAACCGTAGTCGCTGCGCGTCCAAGACGCTTGCATCCGATAGACCATGAGGATGACAATCGTGACCATGAAGCACCCGCTGCTGACCTCGCTGTCTCTCGCCGCCCTCGTCGGTACTGCCTTCGGGCAGCCTGTTGCTGGTCCTGTGTCGAGCGCTGCTCCTCTCGCGCTTGTGACGACTGTGCGCGCGCAAGATCCGGCCGCAGACAAGAACCCCGAGATCGCCGCCAAGATTGAGAAGGCCAAAGGCCTGTGGGGCGATCGCAAGGGCGCCAAGGATGCGGATGTGATCGCCGTGATCGATGAGCTCAATCAGGTCTACAAGACCTGCGGTCCCAAGGACAAGGCCTCCATCGTGAGCTTCTTGGGCAAGACCTTCGAGTTGAAGCGCGACGAAGTCTCGGAAGGCGTGCCCAACAACAAGATCATGTTGGCCGCGGCGGTTTCGCTGGGCGAAATGGGCAGCGAAGCGGTCAAGACGCTCGAGGCGTGGATCGATCACAAGACCTTGCGCAAGGACTTGGCGCTGCAGTCGCGTTTGATCTTGTCGTTGGGCAAGACCAAGGATGCGGCTGCGACGAAGACGCTGATCAAGTTGCTGGAGCACAAGGATGCGCCCTTGGTGTCGGCTGCTGCGCAAGGCTTGGGCGAGTTCGACAAGGTGGACTTGAAGATCCGCAAGGATGCCTTCGAGTCGATGCTGAAGGTGTTGATGTCGGCACTCAACACCAAGGACTCGAACCCGCAAGACTTGATCGCCAAGGATCGCTACGACGTCATTGCGTCGCCGATCATCACCAGCTTGGGCAAGTTGAGCGGCCACAACGAGCGCGACCCGCAAGAGTGGCAACGCTGGTGGAACAAGAACAAGAGCAAGGATTGGGACAAGGCTGAGTGAGACCCATGTCGCGCTCGCCTGTCTTGGCATGGGTCGCGTGCGGCGTGGGCACCGGCTTGTTGTGCGCGTGCAGCCAAGAGCAGGAAGAGTCCTCTGCTGCTGTCGTGACGTATGTGTCCACACAATCGGCACAGGTTCCAGGTGCTGAGGGCGAAGTTGCGCGCCTGCAAGCGCAAGTGGAGGACTTGCGCTCTCGCTTGGTGCAGGCGGAGTCTGCCTTGCAGGCGGAAACCGAGCGGCGTTTAGCGCGCGAGAAGGAGTGGCTGGAGTACACCAGCGGCATCGCCAAGATGGAGTCGTTGGCGCAGGGCTTGCCCAAGTTTGCCGTCGATCCCGCGGTACAGCCCAAGCCTGAACCCAGCACCTCTGAATCCAACAAGAGCGAACCCGACAAGACCGAAACCAACGCTGTCCCGCCTAGTCAAGCCGATGTGACAGCCGTCACGCGCCGCTTGCGCACGCTCTTGTCGGCCGAACAAGTTGCCGGTGTGGATGTGATGGAGCTCGGCAATGTGCAGGCGGACCATGTGGGTCCAGTCGTGTTGCGCATTCTCGATGCCAACGGACGCTTGTTGTCGGTGTTGGCCGCCGATCGCTTGCGCTTGGAGTGCTCGCGTGCAGGTCGCAGCGTGACGCTGGTCTTGGAGCACGGTTACGAGCGGCGCAATGGCGAGAAGCTGGCCTTCACCGGTGGTGCAGTCGATGCGGACGGGCGCGGGGGAGTGCGCACGATCGTCATCCCCGACTGCGATCCGCGGCCGTGGCTCGAAGGGCTGCCCTTTCTATTCCGGCCCGAGGCGCTCGAGCCCGTTCCGCATGATGGCTCCATCAGCGTTGAGTCGTTGCGTGCCGCCCTTAATGTCAAGCTGCGCGAAGACCAGTTGATCGGTCATTGGCGCGTGGACGGCATCGGTGGTGTGCAGCGCAGCGTCCTGTATGAGGTTGCCTTCTCGCAACTGGACGAGAAGGGGAACGTCGTGCGCACCTTGGTCGCCGACAAAGCCACCTTCGCCGCGCTGTCCAAAGGCGTGGAGGTGCTGCTGGAAGGCGGCGCCCAGGTCAAAGTCGACAGCACCGTCCCGTTCCTTGACGGTCGCTATCGTCTGGTCTTGCCGCGCGCCGATGCAGAAGCGTGGCGCGCAGCGCGCATTCCGTTGCTCGAGTAGAGCCTAGGGTTGCTGCGGATCGCTATGATCCTTGCGTGAGTACGACTGACCCGTTCGACTGGGACACCCTGCCCAAAGAGCGCGAGCCCGCAGCTCCCGTGGCGTTGAGCGTGGCCCAAGTGTGCGCCAAGGCGAGCAGCGTGTTGCGCGACATGGGCACAGTCGTGGTCGAAGGTGAGTTGTCGCGCATCACCGACCAGCAAGCCTCGGGTCACATGTACTTTGACTTGAAGGATGCGGCGGCGCGTGTGGCGTGCAGCTTGTTCCGTCAGTCGCGCGCGGCCGCCTTGCGTGGACTCCAGTTGCGTGAGGGCGCGCAAGTGCGCATCACCGGTCGCTTGGAGATCTACGGACCGCAAGGCAAGTTCTCGTTGATTGTGTCGCGCATCGAGGCCGCTGGCGCCGGCGCATTGATGCAAGAGTACGAACGCCTCAAGCAAGAGCTGGCCGCGAAGGGTTGGTTTGATCGCAAGCGCGCGCTTCCGTCAGCACCGTACACAGTGGGCGTCGTGACCAGTCGCAGCGGCGCTGCGTTGCAAGACTTTCTGCGCACGCGCGCCCAACGCTGGCCGGGACATCCGCTGGTCGTGGCGCACGCCGCGGTACAAGGCAAAGGAGCCTCCGACGAGGTCGCGCGCGGCATCCGCGCTTTGGAGGCGCATGGCGTCGATGTGATCGTGGTGTGCCGCGGTGGCGGATCGATCGAAGATCTGTGGGCCTTCAACGAGCTGCCTGTGTTGGAGGCGATTTGGAACTGCCGTTTGCCGGTGGTGTCCGGAGTCGGTCACGAGATTGACACCACGCTGTGCGACTTGGTGGCGGATGTGCGCGCCCACACGCCTACTGATGCGGCCGAAAAGGTCTTTCCGGATCGGGCTGCGTGGGTGGAACACCTCGATGGCTTGGACGCAGACCTTGGTCGTGCCATGGATGCGCGCATGGAGGCGGCGCACCAGCGTTTGGAGCAGTTGGCGTCACGGCCCTGTCTCAAGAGCCCGCAGTGGCTGCTTGATGAGCGCCGCAATCGCTTGGCGCGCGCAGGAGCCGCGCTCGACGAGCGCATGCGGAGCTTGCTCCTGCGCATGGAGACGCGTGTAGAAGGCCTCGCACGCCGCGTCGAACAACGCTCGCCTAGCTTGGAACTTGAACGCCGAGCGTCACGACTCGACTTGGCTGCCGCGCGTTTGCCGGCGGCGGTACGCCAGCGCTTGGAACGCTTGTCCAGTCGTTTGGACAGCAGTGCCCGCGCCTTGGAGGCGGTCTCGCCGGTGGCGGTGCTGGCTCGCGGGTACTCCATCACCTTTGTGGAGGGCAGCACAACACCGCTGACCGATGCGAATGCCGCCACCAACGGCGACACCTTGGTGACTCGTTTGTCGCATGGTGAACTGCGTTCGCGCGTGGAGACGACCTCGTGACAACAGACGTAGTGGCCGTGGTGGTGAACTGGAACGGGG
>CAIKQM010000689.1 GCA_903829565.1 uncultured Planctomycetota bacterium | reverse complement strand
TGCATGCCAGTCGTACCAACCACCACCGCCCTTGCTGGTGTCTTCGTACTCGGCGCCCAAGTTCAGGCCGCCGATGAAGCCCACGCAGTCATCGACCACCAAGATCTTCTTGTGATCGCGCGTGTTGAGGCCATGGCGCGGGCGCCACGGCGCCACGGGGTGGAACTCGCACACGTGCACACCGTGTTGACGCAGGTTGTCAAGAAAACTGGACGCAAGGCCCAGACAACCCACGGAGTCAATCAGCAAGCGCACCTCGACACCGGCCTGCGCGCGCTCTCCAAGCGCAGCCGCAAAGACACGCCCCACGGCATCATCACGCAGGATGTAGGTCTCGAGATGCACACGCTGCCGGGCGGCGGCAATCGCCGTCAACATGGCGGGAAAGGCCTCGCCACCACCGCGCAACGGTTGCACCGCCGAATGCCACTGCAAACGCTCGGGCCGGCGTACATAGGCCCAATCGCCCTCCGCGACATGCGGATGGAGCCATTGCCGCGCCTTCGTCAGAACATCCAAACGTGACATACACGAACTCAGTTCAACGCACGCAAGCGCTCGAGCACGCCAGTCGCAGCACCCGAGTCGAGCGAGCGCGCGGCTTGGTCGATGCCTTCGGCCAGCGTGTACGCGCGGCCGCAAGCCTTGAGCGCCAACGCTGCTGCAAGCAGTGTCGCATTGCGCGCGGGCCCACCAGCTCCGGCCAACACGGCCAGCGTCACATCGCCGCAAGCCTTCATCAACGCCGGATCATCACCGGTGCCCTTGCCCTCCGGCGGCGGACCAAAGGTGGGCATGTCCGGCTCTTCGCCGCACAACATGCCGAAGTCCTCGGGCTCTACATTCATCGGCACGACATGCTTCTCGCTGATCTCGATGCCGCGCGTGCGGCGCGTGACCGAAGGCACGATGCCGCCTTCTACACCTTGCACAGCGATGCCGCGCGGATGTCCGAGGCTGGACATGACTTCGATCGCAGTGCCCAACACCGGGCCAGCATGCGTGCCGAGCAACACCGCCGCATTGGTGGGCGCCAGCAGCTTCTCGACCGTCGAGATAGGCGTGCGGATGACGACATCATTGCGCACTTTGCGCAGCGTCAACAACGGCGGCAGCATGCCGGTCACGGCGCACGCGCCAAAGCCTGTCTGTTCGACCCATGCTTCGACTTCGCTGGGGTCCCAAGTCATGCCGACACCCAAGGCCTCCAGCACCGAAGCTGCAGTCAAACCACGCTTGGGCGGAACGCAACGATCCGAGAGCAGCAGGACCTTGGCGCCCGCGCCGGCAGCGACCAAACCTGCGGCCACATCCAGCGGCGGCAAGTGATCCGTGCCGTCATGCGGCGGGCACAACGCAACCAAGTTGCTCACGCCTTGGCACGGAATCGTGGCCATGCGACGCGCCGCGCGCGCAAAGCCGGTCAGCTCCTCGACGGTCAGACCTTTGGTGCGCACCAACACTAGGAACGCGCCGACTTGGATCTCGCTCTCGGTGCCCGAGAGGATCGCCGTGAAGGCGCGATCCGCTTCCTCTACGCTGAGGTTGCGCGTCCCCTTGTGGCCGGGCCCAAGGATGCGCAGGTAGTGACGCAGACTCATTGAGTGTCCGTCTTGATCCTACTTGGTGGGCGCCGGACGCCCCAAGAGCTGTTGATGGTTCTCCCAGATCACGCGCTCGAGCTCGGCGGCAGCCAAGTCCAAGCCGACGGCACCAGGGTGCTCGTCATCGACAGCAATGTCAGGGATCTTCAGTCCGCTGGCTTTGTACACCGGCAAGATGTCGACGAAGGTGAAGCCGCGCGTCTCGGCGGCGGCGCGCACCTTGGGGATCAGCTCGGCGAAGGGATAGGGCTCCCACTCGACGCGCTTGCCATAGCTGGGGAAGCCCGCAATGACCACCTGCAAGCCGCGTTCGGCGCACAGGCGCTGGGCCTTGTCGTAGGCCTTCAAGAACTCGGGCCAGTGCGGGCCGTCCTCCGAATGCAGCCAGAAGTACTGATGTCCGCCGTGGGTTTTGATGCCCACTTCGCGCCGCATCGCGGCCCAGGCGCGCAGCAAGTTCCAACGCTCCCACCAGAGGGTCTCCTTGAAGACTTGGTGCAGCGGTTGGATCGGCTCGGCCTCGGGGCCGTTGGGGTGGTAGTCGATGATGACGAGGTCGGGGTCGAGCGGCAGCGCCTTGGTTTCCAGCGCGGCGACCTCGTCGCGCGTCGCGTAACCGCCGACACCGAAGTTCAGCACCTCATAGCGCGTGCCTGTGCCGGCGGCGCGCGCGTTCAAGCGTGCCTCCAAGCGCGCGGGGTAGGACTCGTCGTCCTTGACCGTCCAGCCAAAGCCGACCGAAGCGCCCATCGACACAATGCGGATGGTGTCTTTTGCTTTTTCCTTAGAAACCTCGGCGCCGCGCGATCCAACAGAGTTAATCGCGATATCCGCACCGCGCAGTGAGCCGCGGGCTCCCGGATTCAACTCATACTTCAGTCCCGGTTCTGCCGATTTGCGGTGAATCGTGTGGGTCCACACGTTCTCGGCGATCGGCGGCAAGGGCTGCCGGAACTTGACGGGACGGAACCACTCGAGCGAGTACTCGACCGCCAAGATGAGACCGACAAAGAACAGCAGCGTAACGAGCGGAAAGACCCATGCGGGTCGGCGCTTGGGACTGGGCGCGTTCGCGGTGGCATCCGTGTTCGTGGGCTCGGCCATGGCTCTCTAATCCTACAACGCGGTCGACGCAAAGCCCTATCCCTACTTCCCTTGCGAGGGTTGCTGGGCTGTGGGAGACTGCGACCGCGCCCCTCGCGTCCCCATGCACATCCTCGGCATCTCGGGCTACGGCAGCGACCGCGCCGTAGCTCTGATCACGAACGGAGTCCTCGTCGCCGCTGCGCGCGAGGATCGGTTCACCCGTGTCGTCGAGGAAGACGGCTTTCCTCACCAGGCCTTGCGTTGGTGTTTAGCCGAGGCGGGTGTGTCGATCGAGCAGATCGATCTGGTGGCGTTTGCGGAAAAGCCGCTGCAGCGTTTTGAACGTGCGTTGGAGACGGCGGTGGCGTGGGCGCCGCTGGGGTTCGGGTACTTCACGCGCGTGCTGCCGGGTGTGCTCGGGCGGCGCCTCACGATGGGTCGCGAGCTCGACAAGGCGCTCGGGCTGAAGGGTCGGCGTTACATCTGGGTCGAACAGGCTGAAGCGCATGCCGCCACGGCGTGGTTCGGCAGCACAGGTACCGGCGATGCGGCCATCCTTGTCATGGATGCGGCTGGCGAGCGCGCCTCCATGGCGTGGGGCGTCGGGCGCACCGGACGCATCGAGTTGCGCGCCGAACAAGCTCAACCGCACAACTTGGGCTTGGTGTGGGCTGCGGTGGCGCGCCATCTGGGCTTCGCGGCGGTAGGCGGCGAGCGCAAGGTGATGGACCTCGCGCGTCACGGACAACCGACGCAGTACGAAGCCTTGCTACGCGGGCTGTGCGAGCTGCGCGACGACGGTTCGTTCCGTTTGGACATGGACTGTTGGGAGCGCGGTGCCGACGAGACGCGCACCAGCCCGGTGTTCCATGCGCGCTTTGGTGCGCCGCGGCATCCGTACGACCCGCTTGAACAAAAGCACAAGGACTTGGCGGCCTCGGTGCAACGCTTGCACGAAGAGGTGCTGCTGCGCACGGCGCGGCATGTGCAGGCACAGACCAAGCTGGATCGTTTAGTGTTGTCGGGCAGCCTGTGTGCCAACAGCCTTGCGAACGCGCGTTTGGTGCGCGAAGGCCCCTTCCGCAGTGTCGAAGTGCATCCGTCGTGCGCCGGCGGTTCGCTGGCGCTGGGAGCGGCGTTGTTGGTCAGCCGGCAACTTCTGGGGCAAGACGGACAAGCCAGCGTGCTATGTGGACCGTCAAGTACGCTTGACGAAACGCGCGCGGCTCTTGACGAAGGCATGGCGACTTGGAGTGCCGTGGA
>CAIKQM010000688.1 GCA_903829565.1 uncultured Planctomycetota bacterium | reverse complement strand
GCGGAAGCGTGTGAGTGTGTTTACGGGGCCCATCAAGGAACAACTCACCGAAGACGGTAGGTGCTCGCTGCTGGTCATGGACACAGCCTAACTGGCTCCGTCCTTTCCCATAAGGGCAGCGCGGCCAGCGGTGGGGGCTTAACTGACAAGCAATCTTGTAGGATCCGAGCTCTACGATTAGGATCCTGCAATTGGTCCCCAGCACCCCTCCCACACGGCAGAACACACGCACATGTGCTTACTGCACTGCGCACTCGCGGCCCTCTTGACCAGCACCTTCGCTCAGGCCGCGCAGGCTCCTGCGCTTCAGGCGACACCAGCGCACACGGAACGAGCGCTGCACTTCTTGGCTGATGACGAAGGTGCTGTGTGGATTCGCGGAGCGGCCTACAAGTCGTCCGTGTCCGCACAGGGCGTGCAGTACATTCCGTTCTTGGGAGCCGATGCGCCGCGCAACTTCCCGGTGCATTTCGATGTGCGCACCTGCACGATCAACGGCGTCGCACTGGCTACCGCGGGTCGGTCCGTCAAGGAAACCGGACAGGCACTTGAGCTGGACCGCGGCTCCCTCGTTGAGCGTTGGAGCTACACGCAGCACCACGCCGAGCAGTCCTTTCACTTTGCCACTTTGCCTGCCCGCGGCGAGCTCGTCCTTGAGATTGCTTGGTCCAGCGAGTTGCTAGCCAGCAGCAACAGCGAAGGCTTTGTCTTCTCCAACGAACATGGCGGTGTGCGCTACGGTCGCGCGACAGCCCTCGATGCCTCTGGAGCAAAGCTGGAGCTGACCAGCGAGCTGCGCGACCAGTCCATTGTCATTCATGTCCCTGCGGACTTCGTTCAACGAGCCCAACTGCCCCTCATTGTCGACCCGGTGGTCAGCACCTTTGATGTCGATGCCAGCACGTTTGACGACCAGTACTCCGATTGTGTGTACGACACCACCTCGAGCCGCTGGCTGGTTGCCTACCAAGAAACCTTCAGCGCCACCGATTTCGATGTGTACACCCGCCTCTTCGATGCGAACGGCACACTCATCAGCGGCGCCTATGTAGACAACTCCGCCGAAGCGTGGACCGCACCAAGTGTCGCCAATGTGAACTACGACGGCCGTTTCCTTGTCGTTTCGGGCACAGGACCGACAGCATCCGCCACTGGCCGCTTCATCAAGGGCCGTATCGCCAATGCTGCCGGTGTCTTCACATGGGGTCCCGTGATCAACATCAGCGGCGCCAGCCCCGACACCAACTTGTATCCCGATTGCGGTGGCGATCCGGCCGCCAACGATGTGGGACGCTTTTGCGTGGCATGGCAACGTGACGCCGCCGCGGGGCGCCAGATCGTGTACCGCAACCTCAACTCGGATGGCACGTTTGTACAAGCAGCCCCCGTGGTGCTCGACACGAGCGTAGGTGCCAACTACGCCAGCGTTTCGAAGGGTAATGGTGCTCTCTACTGGGCCATCACTTGGTCGCGTTGCCCCGCATCGGTCAGCAACTGTGATGCATGGTTTGCTGCGGTGAACTACCTCGGAGCTGTTACCACGGCTGCTACGCCTATCGCCGCCACAGCCGCTGCGGAGAACCGGGCGCAAGTGTCTTCGCGGGTCATCGCATCCGACACATTCATGGTTGCCAACGAACTCGTCGTGGGGACCGACACCGACATTCAACTGCGTTTGCTGCGCAATGACGGTGTGGTGCTCTCGACCAAGCTGTTGAGCGAGCTCGAAGGTCGCACCTTGTCGGGCGACTACATCCTGGCCTCACTCGACGCGGATGGCACACGCTTCACGCTTGCGTATGACTTCAGCGGCGCCAGCCGTGACACCTATGTGGCCTCCTTGACCACATTGGGCAACGAAGTGGTGCTCGCCGAACCGTCGCGCCCGCTCGGTGCCGTAAGCACGGAAAGCGAGCTCAATGTCGCTGTAGGTTCGCGCTATTCGTCTGGCGGAGTCGCAGGCCGCAGCTTGTGCACGTGGACGCGTCTGCCTGCCGGATCTTTCAGCGGCGACGTCAAAGGCAGCTTCTTCGAACCGCAACAAGGTGGTGGCGTTGTGACGTTCTGCGCAGGCGATGGCCGCGGCGTTGCGTGTCCTTGCGGCAACAACGGTTCACCAGGGTTTGGTTGTGGCACGTCGGTGAATGCCAACGGCACAGTGCTGGCGCATTCAGGGTTGGCCTCGACAACAACGGACACTTTGGTGCTCACCCTGCTCGGTGCACCGATCGGCGTGTCGTCACTCTTCTTCCAAGGCACGAGCGCGTCTGGAGGAGGTCTGGGCACGGTGTTCGGTGACGGCGTGCGTTGCGTCGCTGGGTCGGTCACCCGGCTCGGCATCAAGACCACGATTAACAGCGGTCTCTTCGGTGGCGCCGCAAGCGACCCCGCGGCCGGTGATCCCAGCATCACTGTACGCGGAGTCGTACCGGCTGCCGGTGCTGTGCGCCTTTACCAAGTGTGGTTCCGCAACAGCGCGGCCTACTGCACAGCCTCGACCTTCAACTTGACGAACGGTTTGCGCGTCACGTGGCTGCCATGACGTGAGCCGTCAAATACGGCTGGTGGTTCGCGCGGGACAAGCAGCTATGCTTGTCCCGCCTTGTTGAGTCCCCTTGTCGAGTCGCGCCACCATGCAGATCGAAACCACCTCCCTCACACCGGTCTTGCACCTCGTGCTGTCAGGACGCTTTGACAGCGAGTCCGCTGCCTCGTTTGAGCAGATGGTGACCAGCAACTGGAGTGAGGGCGTGCGCGAACTGCGCCTCACCATGACAGGTGTGGACTACATCAGCTCGATGGGTGTCCGGGAACTCGTACGCGCCGGCAAGCTCGCCAGCAGCGCCAACGCACGCTTTGCCGTGTCTGCGGCCAGCCCGCGGGTACGCTCGGTGCTGTCGGTGTCGGGGCTGCAGTCGTGGCTAGTGGACTAGCTCGGAGTGTCAAGCACATCTAACAACCGGCAGGGTGCCTCCTTCGTCCGGCGCGAAGCTGCCTTGCTGCTGCTGGCCGCCGTGGCACTGGCGTCCTTCGCAGGCTTGTCCAGTCTATTTGACAAGGCCGGCGACTTGGGCTTGATGCTGCAGTTCACGCTGCTCTTGTCCGCAATTCTGTGGGGCGCCTTCCGGGTCGTGCACCATGCAGAAGACATCGCCGCCATCCTTGGCGAGCCAGCCGGCACGCTGGTCTTGACCCTGGCCGTGATCGGCATCGAAGTGGCCTTGGTCGTCGCAGTGATGCTCGGCGGCGCAGCGGAACCAACGGCAGCGCGCGACACGATGTACAGCGTGCTCATGCTGGCCATGAACCTTGTGCTCGGCCTTGCCCTCCTCTTCGGCGGCGCTCGACATGGCAGCTCACGCCACAACTTGCAGGGCGCCTCTGCCTACATCGGGACCTTGATTGTGTTGGGCGGCTTGAGCTTGGTGTGGCCGCGCATCGCCCAATCCGCCCCCGGTGGCGAGGTATCGCCGCTACAAGCACCCTTTCTCTTAGCGGTGTCGGTCGTGTGCTACGGCGTGTTCCTTGTCATCCAAACTGGACAAGCACGCGGGTGGTTTCAGGAGGATCAGAGTCACACCACGGACGAAGCTCTTCCCGAAGCACCAGCACATGCCGCCCCAAGCTCGGGCGTAGGCCGGCTGATCGCGCTCCTGCTTGCGTACCTTGGCCTGATCATCTTGTTGGCCGAGCAAATGGCGCACTCACTCGAGGGAGTGGTCACCGAACTGGGCCTGCCGCAGGCATTCAGCGGACTCGTGATCGCAGCTGTGATCCTTGCTCCTGAAGCACTCGCTACCGTTCAAGCAGCGACGAGTCGCCAGATGCAACGCGCCGTCAATCTCTCGCTAGGTGCCGCGTTGTCGACCATCGGCCTCACCGTGCCCGCGGTGCTGCTAGTCTCGATGATCACCGGCTACCCGATCGTGTTGGGTCTCGAGCCCACCGAGATCCTGCTTCTAGCGTTGAGCTACCTACTCGCGCTCAACACGTTGTCGACTGGGCGCACCAACCAACTCCACGGCGTGCTCCACCTCGCCCTGTTCTTGGCCTATGTCGTCCTGATCTTCGACGGCGTGTAAAGCGCGGTCACGGCGTGCGCGCGACGCGGAAGCCTTGGTTCATCGGTGTCTGGATGGTGTAGCGGCGCGAGGCGCGGCAGAAGCTGGCATCGAACTCGTCGAAGTAGCTACCGCGCACAATGCGCTCGGTGCCGGTCGCCGGACCGACGGGGTCGACTTGCGGCTGGCGCGTGTAGTCGGCGTACCAGTCGCTCACCAACTCCCACGCGTTGCCGAGCATGTCGTGAAAGCCGAGTCCGTTCGGAGCCTTCAGGCCAACCGGGTTCATGCGCACAGGCGAGTTGCCGCGATGCCAAGCGATGTCGTCGAGCTTCCCGTAGCGCGGCTGATCGACACCCGCGCGGCAGGCGCGCTCCCACTCGGCTTCGGTAGGCAGGCGCAGGCCCGTGCGACGCGCGAACTCGGCGATCTGCTTGCCGCTCGCGCCGATGGGCGTGTCGGAGCCAGCCGCGGCCGCTGAACGCGCTTCGTTGGGATCGACCGCCGTGGTCGTGACGGTGATCGTGCCGTCGTCGCCGCTCGTGGTCGTCACGCGAGATTGGACTACATTGCCCTGCTGATCGCGGAGCTCGACACCGCCCTCGACGACCAAGCCTCCACCGATGGAAGCTCCTCCTCGGCTCTCGGGTTCGCGAGTCGGCGCGCCGGCCATCACCTTGGACCATTGCGCACGAGTCACTTCGTAACGGCCGAGGTAGTACGGCCGTGTGAGCGTCACTTGATGCGCCGGAGCTTCGTTGGCCATGGCATCCACATCGCCCTGACTCTTGCCCATGCTGAAGCTGCCGGGCGGCACAAGCAGCATCTCGATGCCCGAGGCCTTGTCTTTGACGCGCCACGGCAAGCCGGTAGCTGTGATGGCCGCGCGCAAAGCGGGATCGACAACGATCTGCGCGTCGACGGTTTGCTCCAGCACCTCGCACCATGACAAGTCGGCCACGCGATCCGCTTGGGCATCGGTCTTCACCGGCACCGTCACCACTTGCGCAGGTGCAACCAGCACTTTGGGAACCAGCGCGCCGCTTGAGCGCGTCTTCTCCACGACCCCAGTCAACGGCCCGGCCAAGGTCCGCGTCGACGGACTGTTCTTGAGGAACATCGCGTACCACACGCGATCGAGGTCAGCGATGCGCGCTTGCAGGCGTGCGCGCAGCTGCGCCGGATCATTCTGATCGCCGCCCGTGAGCATCATTCCTCTGCGGCTCACCGGCAGGACATCCTCGAGCATCCGCAGGCCGAACGTGTACATCGCAACCGCGCCGCGCTCGTCAAGATTGCGCGCTTCGTCAAGCCAACCTGGCAAGTAGTAGGTCGCATGGAACTGCGCTTCGCCGCCCGCCGCGAGCTCTTCCACATCCTTCTCTTTATAGGCCTGCGACTTGATCAGGTTGTTCTCCAGCAACGGCGGCAGGATCACACGATCGACCACATGAACCAGCGTGCCGCCCACGGGGATGTCGCCGGCCACGATGCGTGCCTTGAACGGCTCTTCCAAGTCACGATCGCGAGAGGTGCGCAGCGTGTAGACAAAGACCATGCCGTTACCCAGCACATCGAGCACGAAACGGTCCTTGTTACGCGAGATCATCACCGGGCCACGCTGGCGATCATCGAACTCGAAGCCGAACGGCTTGACCTCCGGCAAGGCGTGCCAATCGAGCAACGCACGCAATGCGTCACGGTTGGCTGGCGCGAGCAACGCCGCGAGCTCGGCTTCGTCGATGCGCGCGAAGGCCTCGTTCGTCGGCACGAACAAGGTCCAATTGCCCATCGGCTCGGGCTGCGCCCAGTCCTGGTCCGCGCCGCTTGCTGCGACGGCCGCCAGGAAGGTCGAGTAACGGCCATCGGGCACGGCGCGCAACGCCTCGAGCAAGCTCGTGGGCGCGGCCTCCTTGATGGCCATCTTCATGCGCTCTTCGGTGTTCAGTTCGGCCGGCAGCAGCACGCGGTCGATGACCTGAATCCAACCGTTGCTGCAACGCACATCAGCGCGCACGACTTGGGCCTCGCCGATGCGGAACCCCTTGCCGTCGGCGCTTACCGACAAGCGCTCGCCACTCGCCATGCGCGCCATCTGCGGCACATCGATGTTGCCCACCTCGAACGACACGAGCTGCCCTTGCACCACATGCAGCGCGAGGATGTCACGCAGCTTCTGCTTGTTCTCCGGCAAGAGCAGCGACTGCAACGTCCCCACCGGCAGCGCGGCGAAGGCCTCGTCGCTCGGCGCGAACACGGTCAACGGCCCCGCGCCCTTGAGCACATCCACCATCTCCGCTGCCTCGAGCGCAGCAACGAGTGTTTGGAAGCCAGCTGCCTTAGCTGTCTCCACGATGTCCTGACCAGCGACGGCAGTGCTTGGATTCGGCTTGAGTGCGGTGGGCCGTTGGACCACCGGCGCAGCGACGAGCGACGGCACCGTGAGCAGGATCGCGAAGGCGTAGGAACCGAGGTGGCGCATGTTGGGGTCGAAGACCAGAGAGGCACAGGTGAGTTGGGGCTTACCCAGCAGGTTTCGCCGGCAGGTGTCAGCTAGATGCGACATCTGGAGGCTTCTCACCTCATTGATACACAGCCAATGCCGCCAGCGTAGTCCGCAACCCAAGCCGCCTAGGTCGGTTGGAATGGCAAGCTAGGAGCGGCACTGGTGGTGCCCCCCTGAACCCGACCCCAACCCCAGAGCCCTCGACTTATGTTGCGAACAACGATGACCCGCGCGTTGATGTGTGGACTGATCGTATGGGCGCTGATGTCAGGCCTGAGACAGACCAGCGCGCAAGCCCCCGCCACGGATTCCGGCAGCAACCCCCAGAGCCACGAGTGGATCACGCGGGCCGTCGCAGCGCCGCGCGTGACCCAACGCACCTTCGACAGCACCGCTGCCAAGACAGCGGTCAGCTATCACCTCTACACGCCGGCCGCGTACGAGCGCGCTCCCGAGCAACGCTTCCCTGTTGTCTATTGGTTGCACGGCTCGGGTGGAGGTTTGGCTGGCATTCCCACTGTCGCGCGTCTCTTTGACACTGCGATCGAGTCGGGCAAGTTGCCTGCCTGCTTCGTCGTGTTCGTCAACGGGCTTGAGATGGGGATGTATGTCGATTGGGCCGATGGCTCCGCGCCGCTGGAGACGATTCTCGCCAAGGAGCTTGTCACACACATCGACTCGACCTTGCGCACGATCGCCACGCGTGAAGGACGCGTGCTCGACGGCTTCAGCATGGGTGGCTACGGTGCCGCTCGCTTTGGCTTCAAGTACCCGGAGACATTCCGCGCTGTGTCGATCGTGGGCGCCGGTCCCTTGCAGCGTGAACTGACGCGGACTCCGCGCGCGAGCACCATCCAAGCGCAAGAGCTCCTGCAGCGCGTCTACGGCGGCGATCAAGCGAACTTCTACGCAGCAAGCCCACGACACCTAGCCGAACGCAACGCGAAGACCATCGCGAATGGCTCGCTGGTGCGCATGGTGATTGGTGACAAGGACGAGACCTACACCAACAACGTGGCCTTTCACGAGCACCTCGTTGCGCTCGGCATCCCGCACGAGTGGACCGTGTTGCAGGGCTTGGGCCACGATCCGGTGGCGGTGTTCGAGTCGCTCGGCGACGACAACTGGGCGTTCTATCGCCAGGCCTTTCTCAATGCCGCAGACGGCGAGATCCAGCTGCGCGTGAAGGATGCTGCGCGCCGTGCGCTGTACACGAATGCGCCTGTCGACGGTACCAAACGCCCTGCCGTGCTGGTGCTGCACGGCGGCATGTCCAGCGCCGAACAGATGCGTGCGACATCAGGCTTTGATGCAGTGGCAAAGGCGAACGGCTTCTTGGTCGCCTACGGCGAAGGCCTCGAGTTCGGTCGCGAGCGTCACGCATGGAACACCGGTTATCTCTTGCGCCGCCAAGTGCGCGATGCAGATGACATCGCCTACCTTGACGCGCTCATCGATCGTCTGATTGCGGATCATTGTGCGGACCCGACGCGCATCTACCTGACGGGTGGTTCGAACGGCGGGATGATGACCTTCGTGTATGCGACCAAGCGAGCCGAGCGACTCGCAGCGGTCGCACCTGTGGTCGCGAGCATGTTCTCGTTCGACGAGGTCCCGTCGGTGCCGCTGCCGATCTTGATCATCAACGGCGCGAAGGATGAAGAAGTCCCGCTGGCCGGCGGGATGAGCCTCAACGCACTCGTGCGCGCGGCGCAAGATGCTCCGTACAAGCCGCTGCGTGACGTCGTGGACTTTTGGATCAAGGCGAACAAGTCGCAAGCAGACGGTGTGACGGTCACCGACGGCACTGTCGCAACGACTACGCATGCTGCTGGTGCCGCGGGCGCGACGACTGTGTTCGTCGTCGATAGCGAAGGTGGTCATGGTTGGCCGGGCGCTTCGGTGCGGCGCAACGGCAACACGCCCATCCAGTCCTTCCGCGGCGCCGAGCGCGCATGGCAGTTCTTCAAGGACAAGTCACGGCCTACTGCAAACACTGCGCCCGCAAAGGTCGAGGTGCTCGACTTTGCCGAGCTTGTCGATGGCGGTCGCAAGGTGCCCATCCGCGCGCATGTGCCTGCGGGAGCAGGGCCCTTTCCGGTTGTCGTGGTCTCGCATGGCGCGGGTGGTGACAGAAACACTCACCATGGCCAAGCACAGGACTTGGCCTCGCACGGCTATGTGGTCTTGTGCATCGAACACGTGGGCAGCAATCGCGAGAGGCTGAGCAACAGCTTGCGTCCGTTGAAGGCCATCGCAGCGATGACACGCGATGCGGATGAAGTGTTGCGGCGGCCCAAGGACATCTCCTTTGCCATCGACCAGGCAAGTGAGTGGAATCGCGCGCACGCACAGCTGCGCGGGCGAATCGATCTGCAACGAGTCGGCGTGATGGGCCACTCCTTCGGCGCCTACACCACCATGGTCGTGTGCGGCATGCGGCCAGCGCTTGAATGGTTGACGCCGCCTGTGGCTCCGGGCAAAGGACTCGCCGCGGACCTGCGCGACCCACGCGTGCTGTGCGGTGTCGCGCTGTCGCCGCAAGGCGTGGGCGAACCGTTCTTCGTCGCCGAGAGCTACGCCAGTCTGCAAGTGCCGTTGCTTGGCATCACAGGCTCCAACGATGACCAACAAGGCGGCAAGCCTGCCACCAATCGCAAGGACGCCTTCGCTCTGTGGCCAGCCGGCGCCCATCGCTTCGTGTGGCTCGCTAATGCACGTCACAACGACTTCACCTCCTCGAATGGTGTTAGCGATGCGCAACCCATCACGCGCGCGGCGACTCGCGCCTTCTTTGATCTTCACCTCAAGGCCGACAACGCGGCCGCGGAGCTGCTCACACGGGAGAGCTTGAAGCCCTTCTTACGCGGCGAAATCAACGCACTCGAGGTGCTTGCCAAGTGAACGCAGCAGCCATCGCACTGGCTGCGTCTGTTGCTTACTTCGCGCGTGTGGCCAGCGCGATGCCAAGTCCACCTAACAAGCCTGGCGCAATCCACACGACCAAAGGTGGCACGACACTCTGGATCGCTGCAGGTGCGTGGCCGTAGTTGACCACGAAGAAGGCCGTCAGCGTGCCGATGCACGCCACGATCATCCCGAAGAGGTGTTCATTCCACCACCAGAAGCGGCTCTGTGGCGCTCGACCCAACACGCGTGCGAAGCGCAAGCCGAACACGAAGTTGAGCGCGCCAAAGATGGCGAAGAGCAGCATCGCGCCTTGCAGCCAATAGACGAACGCGAGCGCGCCTGAGCCGAGCAACGCGGCAGCCGCGAGCCAGTCTGCACTCGAGCGGCTAATGGCGCTGCGTTGCTTCTGTCGCAGCACGGAGACGCCCCACCACGTGGCCGCCGCCGATTGAATCGCGACTAGCGAGAGGAACAACGGCCCTTGCGGCTTGTCCGGCTCCTCCGCCAGCCGCAACGCGCTCACGACGATCGCGCTCACCGACACCCACGCCATCGACCACACGAAGATGCGCCCGGCCTTGCGATGCGCCGCGCCGCCTTTGGCGCTGAAGAGCGGGATCCACATCGACAGCAACGCGACCGCGCCCCCCACCGCGTGCGCCCAGGTCAAGAGCTCCTGCATGGATCCCATCCTGACGTATTTCGCCTTTTTCTTTCCACGCGGCGGCGCTGAGGAGCCTGTGCAGGGACCAACGGGAAGCAACCCACACCCTCTGTCCACTCGAGATTACGATGAACATCATGTCGATCCCCGCCATCTTGACCCTCGCGCTCGCCTCGGGCTCTGCACAACGCGTCCCGACCAAGCCGCAAGCGCCGGCGCCCGTGCCGGTCTCGCCGTGCGGGCCGGTGGGAACCAGCCACCCGGTGGGCTTCACGCCTGGTGTCGCGACGACGAACACCTTCATCACCGCTGCCGATCCGGACGCGCGTCAGTACCTGATCCGCGTGCCGAGCACCTACTCGACCGCCCATGCTCCCTACCCGGTCGTGTTCATGCTGCACGGCACCGGCCAGACGGCGCAGATCGCGCTGACCAACACGACCTGGAACCAGGCTTCGGAGGTACTCGACTTCATCGTCGTCTACCCGCAGGCCCTGCCGTACCTCCTGCTCGACGGGACGACACGCACGAAGTGGCACACGGACGAGGTCGCGGCGAACGTCGTCGATCCGTCGGAGCTGCCGTTGGCCGACGATGTCGTCTTCATCCGCGAGCTGTACAACTCGCTGGCCACGTACCTGAACATCGACTGCACGCGCGTCTATGCTTCGGGCTTCTCCAACGGCGGAGCGTTCGTCAAGACCAAGCTCCACGTCGACCTGGGCGACGTCTTCGCCGCGACGACTTCGGCCGGCGGCATCGGCGTCGGCGGCGGCACGGCCGCGCAGTACTACCCGACCAACGGCTTCGACTTCCGTCCGCACTTCGAAGTCGTGGGCACACTCGACGACAACAAGCGCGCCAACTGCGTGGCCTTGGGCGACCTGAACCCTGGCGATCTGCTGCCGCGCCGCGTGGTCGACGTGCTCGCGACGCCCTGCGTGTGGGATCCGCTGGTGCTCTACACCGACGCGCTCGGCTTCAACTCGGCCACATTCACGACCATCGAGAACCCGAGCTACACCCAGTTCCTCTGGAACACGATTGCCCTGCCTAGCCCGGGCCCGCGCGAGTACCGCTTCCGCATCCTGCCGGGGATGACGCACGAGTACCCGAGCGGCACGAACTACGTGGTCGACTATGTCCCGATCTTCTACTCGTGGATGATGCAGTACACGCGCTAGGGAGACCGGTCTCGCATTTGGCGGCGCGAAGCATCATCCTGTGCGCATGGCCCCGATCGACTACAAGCAGGCCGGCGTCGACTACGGCAAGATCGACCCGCTCAAGATTCTGGCGCAGCAGGCCGCCGCCGCGACAGCGGGGAACCTGCAGCGTCACGGCCTGCGCGAAGTGGCCGCCTCGCGCGGCGAGTCCGCCTACCTTGTCGATTGCGGCGACTTCTACCTCGCGTCGATCACGGAGTGCCTCGGCACCAAAGCGCTGGTCGCCGATGCGACGCGCAAGCTGACCGGCCGGACGTACTACGAGCTGATCGCGCAGGACACGCTGGCCATGGCGATCAACGACCTGATCACGGTCGGCGCGACGCCGCTGTCGGTGCACGCGTACTGGGCCGCGGGTGGCAGCGCTTGGTTCGACGACGCGCAACGCGCAAAGGACTTGGTCGATGGTTGGCGCGCAGCCTGCGATGCGTGTGGTGTCGCATGGGGCGGCGGCGAGACGCCGGCCTTGGCGGGCGTGGTGGTCGACGATCGCATCGACCTCGCGGCCTCGTGCGTGGGCATCGTGCGGCCCAAGGCGCGGCTGACTCTGGGCGAGAAGCTCGGTGACGGCGATGCGATCGTGTTGCTCGCGAGCTCGGGCATTCACGCCAACGGTGTCTCCTTGGCGCGCAAGCTGGCTGAACGGCTGCCCGCGGGTTTTGGCACGAAACTGCCGAGCGGCGCGCTGTTTGGTGAAGCGCTGCTCGCGCCGACGGTGCTGTACAGCCCGGTGACCGAGGCTCTCGCCGCCGCCGGCATCGTGCCGCACTACCAGGCCAACATCACCGGCCATGGTTGGCGCAAAGTCATGCGTCACGCCAAGGCGCTCACGTATCGCTTCCACACGCTGCCGCCCGTGCCGGAGGTGCTGCAGTTCCTGCAACGCGAGACCGGCAGCGACGCGCGCGCCGCCTACGGCAACCTCAACATGGGCGCCGGTTATGCGCTTTACGTTGCCGCCGCCGATGCCGCACGCACTGTCGAGGTCGCGCGCGCCGCGGGCGTCCAAGCCTGGATCGCCGGCAAGGTCGAAGCCGGCCCGAAGCAAGTCGTGCTCGAGCCGCTCGACCTAGTGTTCGGCGCCGACGACTTGCACGTGCGCGCCTGACACGCAGACACGACGGACGCTGGCTCGCGGCGGCCACGCGCCAAACACTATCTTGCGCGATGCATGAACAGCGCCTTCCTGCTTCGCGTGTCGGCTCTCGTGCTCGGACTGCTCGCCCTTCCCTTGGGCTTGGTCTGGGCTTACTGGATCGCGCTGCTCGCGTTGCCCTTGGGCGGCGGTGGCTTGCTGCTCCTGCGTGCCGCGGAGCGCCGTGCTCCGCGTCAAGCGGCCAAGCCCGCGGAGCGCCGCCTGCACATGGTGGCCGCGGGCATCATCTGGCTCTCGTTCGCGGCCTCGGCGACGGCGCTAGCCGCCATCTTGGTCGGAGGCTGACCGTAAGCTCACGCAGACGGCGCGCGGCTCGGCGTGTGCGGCTGCAGCCGTTGCCTCACCGCACTTGAGCAGCTTGGTCAAGTCCCGTACATGGCCAAGCACGAGTGAGCCTTGCGTGCTTGGCGCGTTCTGTTCCAGCGCAACAGCGCAACCGAATCTCACAGACTCTGGTGTGCGCAGGACATGTTCCTGAAACGCGCGTTGCGGGCT
>CAIKQM010000687.1 GCA_903829565.1 uncultured Planctomycetota bacterium | reverse complement strand
AGATCCTGCGCACGCATGTGCCGGACATCGAGCTTGGCAGCGACTGGATCGTGGGCTTCCCCGGTGAATCCGACACCGATCACGAGAAGAGCGAAGCCTTCCTGCGTGAGATGGGGTTCCTCGTGAACTACATCTTCAAGTACGACCCGCGTCCTGGCACCAAGGCGCATGACGGGCTGGAGGATTCCATCCCCGACGAGGTGAAGAAGGAGCGCAATCAGCGCATGCTCAAGCTAGGCGAAGAGCTGGGCCTCTTGCGCCATGGTGCGCATGTAGGCCAGACACGTCGTGTGCTGGTGGAAGGTGTGCGCGACGATGGTCGACTGTCCGGTCGCACCGTGCATGGCATGGTGGCAAGCTTTGAAGGCCCGGCCGAGTTGGTCGGCACGCAAGTCGATGTCTGCATCGAAGGCGCTTCGGGCTATGGCATGAGTGGCGTGCTGGCCAAGCGCTGAAGCGCGCGTTCGAGCACGCGTTCGGGAGTCAGTTGCGTCAAGCAGGGGTGGCCCGGGACAAAGCACTCGCGCTTGCGACACGGCGAACAGGGGACTCGGTGCGTGACGACCCAATCGTCTTCACCGTAGGGGCCGGTGCGCGCGGGATCCGCCGCACCGAAGATCGCCACCACGGGACGGCGCAGAGCGACCGCCATGTGCAGCGGCCCAGTATCGCCGCTGATGACGAGATCGGCGCTACGCAACAGCCCCGCAGTTTGGCGCAGAGAGAGTCGTCCTGCTTGCACGCTGCAGGGCACACCAGCCGCAGCGGCCAGCGCCACGGCGGTTTCTGCATCCTCCGGCCCTCCGGTGATGTGCAGTTCGGCGCCCACATTCGCGTGCAGCAGCTGTGCCAAGCTTGCCCAAGCGGCTACAGGCCAGCGATTCGACGGCTTGCTGGCTCCATGGTTCAGCACGATGCGTGGACGACCGCTGGTGCGCGGCGGCACCAACTCCACAGGCGGAGTCTCCCACGGCAGATCCCAGCGCGCCTGCTGCTCGGGCGCACCCAGCGCGGCCGCAAACTCTAGGTTTTGCGCCACAGCGGTGTGTGCGTTGCCCGTAGCCTGCGGTGCCGGACCTGCCAAGCGGTGTGTGTGGAACAGCCACGCACCCTCACGGCAGCGCGCACGATCAAAGCCCCAGCGCACCGGCGCTCCACTGGCTCTTGCCACGAGTGCTCCCTTGAGCAAGCCGTGCAGCTCGAGCACATGTGTCAAATTTTCCTGACGGAGTGCGCGCACGGCTTGCCACCATGTTGAGGGCCGCGCGAGGTCGACGACCAAGAAGCGATCCACAGCAGGGTGGCCCGCGACGCACGCATAGGCACGCGGCCCAATCACCCACACCAAGCGCGCCTGCGGCAGCCCGGCACGCAGCCTGGTCACCAACGGCAAGGTATTGACGACATCACCCAGCGCACTGAGCTTGATGATGCCTACGCGCAGCTCGTCCTGCGTGGCACTCAGGGCGCGGCTCGCTCGTACGCGCCCACATCGGCGCTAGTT
>CAIKQM010000686.1 GCA_903829565.1 uncultured Planctomycetota bacterium | reverse complement strand
TGCCAGCTTCGACCTTGTAGTCGCTAATGAAACCCTCTTCTTTGAGGATCTGCGCCACCCCCACCTTGAGGCGGGAAGCGGGCATGGAGAGGGATTGGGCACGCACCGCATTGGCGTTGCGGATGCGGGTGCACATGTCGGCAATCGGGTCGGTCATCATGGCGTTCTGGTTCCCTTCTCGATCACCACGAGGCCTTGCGCATGCCAGGAATCTCGCCCTTGTGCGCGAGGCTGCGCAGACAGAGGCGGCAGATGCCGAACTTGCGGTAGACGGCGCGCGCGCGGCCGCACATCGTGCAGCGCGTGTACGCACGCGTGGAGAACTTGGGCTTCTGTTGGCTCTTGAGGATGAGGCAAAGCTTGGCCATAGATTGGTCTCGTTAAGAAATCAGGCCTTCTTGCCCTTGGTTTCGCGGATCATGAACGGCATGCCCAATTCCTTGAGGAGGGCGTAGCCCTGCTCGTCGGTCGGCGCACTGGTCACGAAGGTGATGTCCATGCCCTGCACCGCTTCGATCTTGTCGAAGTCGATTTCGGGGAAGACCGACTGCTCGGACAGGCCCATCGTGTAGTTACCACGGCCATCCAAACGGTCCTTGACGCCGCGGAAGTCGCGGATACGCGGCAGGACGATGCTGAACAAGCGGTCCGCGAACTCCCACATGCGGGCGTGACGCAGGGTCACGGCGCAGCCGATGGGCATGTTCTCGCGCAGCTTGAAGCCCGAGATAGCCTGCTTGGCCTTGCGGATCGTCGGACGCTGACCGGCGATGATCGCCAAGTCCTTTGCGGCCGTTTCGACGCGGTTCTTGTTCTCAACGGCGCCGTTGACGCCCATGTTGATGACGATCTTCTCGAGACGCGGAACCGCGTGGTCGTTGGAGATCTTGAAGCGCTCCTTGAGGCGCGCCTTCACATCTGAGTTGTACTTGTCCTTGAGTCGTGACATGGCTTAGTGCTCAGCGCTGAGGGGCCTTGCGGGTCGGCTTGCCGTTCGCGCCCACATGGGCAACGTTCGACGCGTCGATGGCGATCTCGATTTGCACGCGCTCGCCCTGCGGATTCTTTTGCGACGGCTTCTTGTGCTTCCAGCGGAGGTTGACACCTTCCACCACCACACGGCCGGTTTCGCGGACGACGGACTTGACCGTGCCGGTCTTGCCCTTGTCGTTGCCCGCGATGACGACGACGGTGTCGCCCTTCTTGAAGCGGAACTTGCCTGTTTGGACGGCGGACATCACACCACCTCCTGGGCGAGAGAAATGATCTTCATGAAGTTGCGTTCGCGCAGTTCGCGCGCCACGGCACCAAAGATGCGCGTGCCCTTCGGATTGCCTTCGGCGTCCACGATCACAATCGCGTTGTGATCGAAGCGCACGTAGGAACCGTCAGCGCGGCGCGTCGACTTCTTGACGCGCACGATGACGCCCTTGGCCACCGAACCCTGCTTGAGTTCGCTGCCCGGCATGGACTTCTTGACGGAGACGACGACGATGTCGCCGAGGCTCGCGTAGCGACGGTGCGTTCCGCCCAGCACTTTGATGCACTGGCAGAGCTTGGCGCCCGTGTTGTCCGCCACGTCGAGGAACGATTGCATCTGAATCATGCGTCACCGCCCTTTCCGCTCTTGGCTGCTTCGGACTTCACAACTTCGGGGGCGAAGTCGATGGTTCCGCTGGTCACCGCACCGGCCCGCACCACGCGCACGAGGCGCCAGCGCTTGAGCTTGCTCATCGGGCGGCACTCCACGATCTCGACCAGGTCACCGGTCTTCGCGGTGCCTTCTTCGTCGTGGGCGTGGTACTTCTTCGCCTTGCGAATGTACTTGCCGTACTTGGGGTGCTTGTAGGTGCGCTCGACGAGGACCGTGATGGTCTGCGTCATCTTGTCGCTCGTCACGATCCCTTCGACCGTGCGGCGGCGCGTGCGTTCAGTGGTGCTCATGTGTTCCAGTCCGTCCTAGCTCAGGACGCGTTCTTACCGGTAGCAGTGCCTAGCCGACGCTCAGTCAGCACAGTTTCCATGCGCGCCACTTGGCGACGCAATTGACGAATGCGAGCGGGGCTGCTCAGAGCCTGCGTCTTGGACTTGAAGCGCAGGTCAAACAGCTCGCGACGCAACTTCTGCAGTTCGATTTCCAGCTCGTCGCCGGTCTTGCTGCGGATCTCTTCAATTTTCATCGTGGTGTCCTAGTCGTCTTGATCGTCTTGATCTGGGTCGCTTGGTCTAGCCAGGCTCAGGTCGTCGGCAGACGACGGATCATCTTGACCTTGATGGGCATCTTGTGGGCGACGCGCTTGAAGGCCGTACGCGCCTTGTCTTCCGAGATACCACCGATCTCGTAGAGCACGGTGCCGGGCTTGATTTCCGCGGCCCAGTACTCAACCTCACCCTTACCGACACCGAGGCGCACTTCAGCACCCTTGGCGGAAATCGGCTTGTGCGGGAAGACGCGGATCCAGATGCGCGCAGCACCACCCGTGGCACGCGAAGCGGCAACGCGGCCGGCTTCGATCTGCCGGCCCGAGAGCCAGCAGTAGTCCATGGACTGCAGCGCGTAGTCACCGAAGGCCACGCGATTTCCGCGGGTTGCTTCGCCCTTCAGGCGACCCCGGTGAACTTTGCGGTACTTGCTCCGCTTGGGCATCATGGCTGACATGGTTCTGTGCTCCTATCAGTTGGCCTGCTGGCCCTGGGGACGGGGTCCACGGGGTCCACGCGGACCACGCTGTTCGCGACCACCGGCAGCCGCAGCAGCCTTAAAGTCGATCATCTTGCCGCGCTCGATGTCGCCCTTGTAGATCCACACCTTGACGCCGATGACGCCGTAGGTGGTCTTCGCTTCGGCAGTGCCGTAGTCGACGTGTGCTTTGAGCGTCGACAACGGAACACGACCTTCGCGTTCCTTGTTCTGGCGGGCCATTTCCGCACCACCGAGGCGGCCGTTCATCTCGACCTTGATGCCCTTGGCACCCGCCTGCAGCGTGGTTTGGATGGCGCGCTTGCTGGCGCGGCGGAAGGCCTGACGCTTCTCGAGCGCTTCGGCAACCACTTCGGCGACGAGCTTGGCTTCCAGTTCCGGACGCTTCACTTCGTGCAGCGTCAGGTGGACCGTCGTGCCCGTCAGCGCTTGGAGCTCCTTCTTGAGCTCTTCCACGCGCACACCCTTGCGACCGACGAGGACGCCGGGACGCGCGGTGTAGATGATCACGTTGACGGCGTCGGCAGTGCGCTCAATCTCGATGCGCGGAATGCCGGCCGAGCCGAATTCCTTGCTGACGTGCGTGCGGATTTTCTTGTCCTGCAGCAGCAAACGACCGAAATCCTTCTTGCGCGCGTACCAGCGGCTGCGCCACGGTTCGATCGTGCCCAGGCGGAAGCCTGTCGGGTGGATTTTTTGTCCCATGTGTAGATCTCCGAAGGCTCAGGAAGCCTTCTTCGAATCTCCCTTCTTAGCGGAAGACTTGCCGGCGGATGACTTGGCTGCGGGTGCAGTCTCTTCGGCGAACTCGCGCACCTTGACGGTCAGGTGCGACAAGCGCTTGGCAAACGGCATGGCACGGCCCTGCGGACCAGGACGGAAGCGCATGCGGTTGTTGAGCAAGGGGCCCACGTCTGCACGGGCGTCGCAGATGTAGAGGCGGTTCACGTTGACCGACTCGTCCATGCTGGCGTTCGCCACGGCCGACTTGACGACCTTCATGTAGAAGCTCGCGCCGCGGTTGGGCGTGAACTGCAACAGCTCGAGTGCTTCGTTGACGCTACGGCCACGAATCATGTCGGCGATGCGACCAGCCTTGCGCGCAGTGATGCGAGCGAAGCGGTGCTTGGCCATGTAGTCACGGCCTTGGGTTTCTGTCGTGTCGCTCACGCGGCACCTCCTGTGCCGGGCTTGGTCTCTTCCTTCTTGTTGGTGTGGCCGCGGAAGATGCGCGTGGGCGCGAATTCCCCGAGCTTGTGACCAACCATGTCTTCCGTCACGACCAGACGCAGGTGCGCCTTGCCGTTGTGAATCATGAAGATGTGCCCGATGAAATCGGGCGGAATCGTGCTGCGGCGCGACCAGGTCTTGATCGGCTGCCGCGTCTTACCGGCCTTGTCAGCGACCACCTTCTTCATCAGGTGGGCGTCGATGAAGGGTCCCTTCTTCGTACTACGACCCATGATCAGTGGCTACCCTTCTTACGGCGACGGAGGATGAACTTGTTAGTCGGGTTGTTGCGGCGGCGAGTCTTGCCACCCTTCGCGAGCACGCCGGACGGCGAGCACGGGTGACGACCACCAGCAGTACGGCCTTCACCACCACCCATCGGGTGGTCGACCGGGTTCATCGCCGTACCGCGCACCACCGGGCGATGGCCCATGTGACGCTTGCGACCGGCCTTACCCAGGCTCACGTTCTGGTGATCGGTGTTGCCGATACGGCCGATCGTCGCACGGCACTCAATGTGCACCTTGCGCAGCTCGCCCGAGGACAACATGACGATGGCGTATTCGCCTTCGCGTGCGGTGAGCTGAGCGACCGAGCCGGCCGAGCGGCACAACTGCGCGCCGCGTGCAGGACGCAGCTCGATGTTGTGAATCTCGAGACCGATCGGAATCTCGGCCAAGCGCATCGAGTTGCCTACCAAGGGCTCGGAACCCGTGCCGCTCGTCACCGTGCGGCCGACTTCCAGACCCAGCGGCGCCACGATGTAGCGCTTCTCGCCGTCAGCGTAGTGCAGCAAGGCGATGCGCGCCGAGCGGTTCGGGTCGTACTCGATCGAGTGGACCTTAGCCGGCACGCCATCCTTGTTGCGCTTGAAATCGATCAAGCGGTACTGGCGCTTGTTACCACCAGCACGGTGGCGACGCGTCAGGTGACCGTGGTTGTTACGACCACCGGTGCGGCGCTTGCCCGAGATGAGGCTCTTCTCGGGAGTTGTCTTCGTGATTTCCGCGAAGTCGAGCACGGTGCCGAAACGGCGACCTGCAGACGTCGGGTTATATGACTTGATTGCCATGGTTGCTGGTTACCTCAGAGGACGTCGATCGTCTGGCCTTCGGCGAGGACGACCATCGCCTTCTTCCAAGCGGGGGTCATGCCGGCGGTCCAACCGCGACGGCGCACCTTCTGCGTAATGCGCAGCGTATTGACGCTCTTCACTTTGACTTTGAAGAGCTTCTCTACCGACTGACGGATTTCGACCTTGTTCGCATCAACCGGCACGCGGAACGTGTAGGCGTTGCGATTGGCCGTGTCATCCGTGGCCTTTTCCGTCAAGTGCGGAGCCTGGATGACTGCGTACATGCGCTCCATGCTGGTCATGCGACACCTTCCTTAGTCTTCAGGCCAACGCGGGCGGCGAGAGCATCGAT
Organism: uncultured Planctomycetota bacterium; assembly: GCA_903829565.1. Lineage (GTDB taxonomy): Bacteria > Planctomycetota > UBA1135 > UBA1135 > SXXH01. The sequence continues at coordinate 3,801 of CAIKQM010000686.1, read as the reverse complement.
AGCCGCGCGCTCAGCGAGCACGAGACCACCCGACACCACATCGCGAGCGTTCAGCTCGGCGGCGGTCTTGACCACCACACCGGGGAAGTTGCGGAACGACTTCCAAGCGCTGGCGTTGGGCGCACTCAGGACCAGCAGCGTGCGACGCGGATTCTCGAAGCCTGCGAGCACCGCGCGGGCACCCTTGGCGTTCGGAGCCGAGAAGCTCGCCAGGTCAATCGTGGCCAACTCGTTGTCACGAATCTTGCCCGCGAGAGCGGCACGCAACGCAACGCGGCGCTGCTGAGCCGGCGGGTGATACGAGAAGTCACGCGGGTGCGGACCAAAGATGGTGCCGCCGCCACGCCACAGCGGCGACTTCTTGTCACCAGCGCGAGCGCGACCCGTGTGCTTTTGCTTCCAAGGCTTGGCGCCCGAGCCGTGCACTTCGCTACGGCCCTTCACCTTCGCCGTGCCTTGGCGCAAGTTCGCGTGGTACATGACCACCGCGTCCTTCAAGGTGCGAACGAGCACCTTGTCGCCGAAGGCCGAGAGATCCAGGTCAGCCTGGCCGACCTTGCCGTTCGTGTAGTTCTTGATCTTCATCGCGCGCCTCAGGCCTTAGCCTTCTGCCGCACACCGGTTTTCGCGGTGCGGACTTGGATGAATCCGTTGTTGGCGCCGGCCACCGAGCCCTTGATGTAGAGCAGGTTGCGCGCGGCATCCACGCGCACGACGCGCAGGTTCTTGGAGGTTTCGCGGGTGTCACCGTAGTGACCACCAAGGCGCTTGCCCTTGATAACCTTGCCGATGCGCTTGCTGGCCAACGAACCGGGCTGGCGCACGTTCATGCAACCGTGCGTCTCGGGACCGCGGTGGAAGTTGTGGCGCTTGATGGTACCGGCAAAGCCGCGACCCTTCATCGTGCCGACCACGTCGACCAGGTCACCTTCTTTGAAGATGTCACAGGTCACGGTGTCGCCGACCTTGCAGGTGGCAGCTGCGGACAAACGCTCCTCGCGCATAAAGCGCTTAGGGGCGAGACCAGCCTTCTTGTACTGGCCCAATTGCGGCTTGGCGAGCCGCTTATCTGCGATGTCGCCCCAACCGAGCTGAATGGCATCGTAGCCATCCTTCTCTTGGGTGCGGACTTGCGTGACAACGCACGGTCCAACCTCGACGACCGTCACTCCGTGAACGGTACCGTCGGCGTCGAACAACTGCGTCATTCCGCGCTTGCGTCCGAGGATCAGCGTCATGATCTCTTGAACTTTCTCGTGGGTGCTCAGGCTTTCCGGTTCGACCCAGTGGGACTCCACAGTGGAGTGCCTTGACGCTGGGCCACGCGGACGGTCGGTCTCAGGCTCCTCCCCCGCCGCGGACTAGCCGACTTGGAGTAGAGGCCCGCACCGACCCTAGTGGTGGTGGGTTGTCTTGCGAGTCAGCGCAAGCAACTCAAACTGAATGAGCTGCTCGGCGTCCACGCAGGACTGGAGGGGTTCGTGTTGTAGAGAGCTGCGCTTGTCAGGCTCGCCGCGCTTTGGGCGCGACTCGCGCGGAGGTGCATCGAGCACCTCGGAGTCATCCGCGAGGGACGACCGGATCCCTTCGAGAGGATCAGGCCTTGATGCGGATGTCCACGCCCGCAGGCATGTTCAGGGAGGACAGCGCGTCAACCGTCTGGGCGGTCGGCTCGCTGATGTAGATCAGACGCTTGTGCGTCCGGATCTCGAACTGCTCACGCGACTTCTTGTCGATGAACGGTGAACGGAGGACCGTGTAGCGCTCGATACGGGTCGGCAACGGAATCGGTCCGGCGACGCGCGCGCCCGTCCGCTTGGCGGTCTCGACGATCTCGAGGCCCGATTGATCGAGGGCCTCGTGGTCGTAGGCTTCCATTCGGATCTGGATCTTGTCCTTCATTGGGTCGTGCGCGATCGGTGCTGAGGTCTGATCGAGTCGGGGGTCTGCTTGAGGTCCACTTCCCCGCGCTCGAACCTGAGGGCTCGGCTGCGGAGGAAAGGGCCGAAGAAACTAACAACGACCCCCCTTGGTGTCAACGCCTCAACACAAGTTCGTGCAATTTTGGCTCACTTTTTCGCACAGGCGCGGAGGCCGCCCGTGCAAACGCTGCCGGGAACGATGCGCGCGGTTCGCCATAACTACTTCAGAAGCAGTCACTTACAGGCCGCGTGCCGCCAGTTCACGCTCGGCCAACACCGCATGCCCCGCCGGCGCCAAGGTGAAGTCCGCACGGCCTTGCGACAGCGAGCGCAGCCCCCGGGCAAAGCCAAAGGTGGCATACAAAGGTGCGCGGCCTCGCACAAGGCGATCGGTACCGTCACCCAACACCTCTTCGATTTCTACACCTCGCCCCATCAATTCGCCCTGCAAAAGTGCGGCATGGGACGACGGCGTGCGCACCTCGAAGCGCACCCACGGCTCGAGCACCGCGCTACCGGCCGCCGCCAGCGCGCGCGCCAGGCCCTCGCGCGCGGCCAACACGGCGCCCAAACGACTGGCGGAATCCACGGTGGGGCTGCGCCCGCACACCACCACCCGCAAAGCCGTGAGCGGCAATCCCAACCGCGGCCCCGCCTGGAGCTCGGCATCCAAGGCTTCTTGCACCGCGACCCGGGTCGACGGATCAAAGACGCACTCTGGGGCGAACGCAACCACGGGACGCTCGCTGTGTGGCATGGCCACCACGCTGACTTCCGCGGCACCTTGGATGCGCTCGTCGCCGTGCAAGCGATCGATGGTTCCCAAGGCTGTACCAGACGACTGCACCGATTCCAGGTAGGCCACTTGAGGCGCGCCAGCCTTGGCTTCAATGCCGGTTTCGTCGCGAATGCGTTGCATGGCGACATCCAGGTGCAGCTCCCCCATTCCCGCGAGAACCAAGCTGCCTGACGCAACATCATCGCCCAGACGCAGCGTGGGATCCTCGCGCACCAACCACTGCAACAGCGCACGCAAGGGAGCGCGTTGCGCGTCGACAGGCGGCTCGACCAGACAACTCACCACAGGTTGCGGCAAGTCCAAGCTGGGCAACGCCAGCACCGCACCGCTCGCGCCCAAGGTTTCGCCAGTATGAGCGCGCGTCAAACCAGTCACGGCCACGATCGAACCTGCGCTGGCGCTGGCCAAGGGCTCAAGGTGCTCGCCGTGCGCTCGAAAAATCCCCGTGATGTGTTCGGTGCCACCCGCGTGCGCGAGCTCGACTTGTTGGTGCACGCGCAACGCGCCTTCGTGCACGCGCACAAAGGCCACTTCGCGCTGCGCGAGGCGTTGGAGCTTGAAGACCTGTGCACACAACGGACCTAGCGGATCGACACCCAACGGGTGCAGCGCTCCGTCTTTGCTGCGCGCGCGCCGCACGGGGCGATCCAAGGGCGAGGGCGCGAAGTCCACCACTGCATCGAGCAAGGTGTGCACGCCCACATTCAGCAATGCCGAGCCGCACAAGAGCGGCACGAGCTCACCACTGCACACACGCGCACGCAGAGCGGCGCGCAGGCGCGCGGGATCAGGAGTGCGCCCCGCTACAACGTCCTCGAGCAGCGACTCATCGCCCTCAGCCAAGCACTCGAGCAACTCTTGGTGCAGCACCTGCGCTTCCACGGACACGGTCGCAGAGCCCGTCAAATCGGCTTGACAGGCCGCCGGATCGCGACGTGCACGCGACGAGCGTGTGCTCGCACGCACGACCGACAAGTCCAACAAATCGACGACACCAACGATCGTCCCGCCTTCTTCGTGTGGCCACGAAATGGGCAGCAAGCGCGCCTGCAAACGTTCGGCAAGGCCAGTCAGCAAGCG
>CAIKQM010000685.1 GCA_903829565.1 uncultured Planctomycetota bacterium | reverse complement strand
GGTGCCCAGTACGCCCCGCGCCAGCAGCGACTTGAGAGCGAGCACATTAGGCGCAAACCGCAACTGGAGATTGACGGCCACAACCAACCCTTTGCGACGCGCAAGCGCAGCAAGCTCTTGTGCATCAGCCAACGTTTCCCCTAAGGGCTTTTGCAACAAGACGGCACAGCCATCCGGCAGAGCGCGCAAGATCGCCGCTTGAGCGCTGGCCGGCACGGCGACATCGTAGATGGCGTACTCGCGCTCACACAGGGCCTCAAGGCTGTTCGCAACCTCAGCAATCCCAAAATCACGCGCGAGCTTGCGCGCCACAGCGTGATCGATGTCATAGACCGAGGCCACCTGCACACCAAGTTTGGCATACGCAGGCAGGTGCGCCGAGCGCGCAATGCCACCTGCGCCAATCAAACCCACCGGCAAAGGCGCCGAAGGCAAGGGCCAACGCTGTTGCAGGTGGGACTCAGTCAAGGTGAAAGACCTCGTCCATGTCGGTCCACCAAGCACCAGGCTTGCGCTCTGGATCGGGCACCTGCATAGGCTCCATCAAATCCCACCACTCACGCATGCGTGGCGCCTCGGCCAAGCGCACCATGCGCTGGGTGTACTCTTCGTCAGGCCCTTCGTACTCGAAGTACCCAAACAGCTGGTTGCCACTCACAAAAATGGAGTAGTTGCGGATGCCCGCAGCGTGAATGGCCTGCGCGATCTCAGGCCAGATAGCAGCATGTTGACGCCTGTACTCGGCAAGGCACTCGGGACGAATGCCCAGTGTTTGGCCGAAGCGACGCACGCTTAGCGTTCCTGCACCACCCGTTGACGCGAGGCACCCAACTTGTCGATGGACAAGGAGACGACATCGCCTTCGCGCAAGTAGATCGGCGGATTGAACCCCAACCCAACGCCAGCGGGCGTACCGGTAGAGATGACATCGCCAGGCAAAAGCGTCATGTAGCGCGAGAGGTACGACACCAAGTGCGCCACGCCAAACACCATGTTCTTGGAATGGCCGTTCTGGCGCAGCACGCCATTGACCTCCAACTTCATGGCGAGGTTCTGCGGATCCGGAACCTCATCACGCGTGGCCATGTACGGTCCCAGCGGAGCGAAGGTGTCGCAGCTCTTGCCCTTGACCCACTGCCCGCCATGCTCCAGTTGGAAGGCTCGCTCCGAGTAGTCGTTGTGCAGCGAGTAACCGGCTACATACTCCAACGCCTTCTCCGTGGGCACATGGCGCGCTTCTTTACCGATGACGAAGGCCAGCTCGACTTCCCAATCGAGCTTGGTGCCTCCGATCGGAATGTGCACATCATCATTCGGCCCGCACAGCGCGGTGGTCGCCTTGAAGAAGATCACCGGCTCCGTCGGGATGTCCTTGCCCGTTTCCTTGGCGTGGTCGACGAAGTTGAGCCCGATGCAGATGATCTTGCTGGGCCGCGCCACACATGAGGCCCAACGCGCATCCGAAGGTACGCGGGGCGCAGTACTCGCGTTCGCCGCGAGCCACGCGGCCAAGCGCTCTAGACCACCATGCGCGAAGAAGGCCTCATTCCAATCCTGCGCAACGGCCCTGCAATCGAGGCGCGTGCCATCCTCTAACAGGACTCCCGGGGCTTCCTTGCCGACTGGCCCAAATCTGACGAGCTTCATGTCAAAAGGATCGCACAGAGCTGGCTCGGCGGGCAAGCACTCATCGCCACATTGCGGCTCACTGCATCATCACACCGCCATCGATGGGATAGGCAGCACCGGTCACAAAGGAGGCCTCGTCACTCGCAAGGTAGAGGCACAACTGCGCTACCTCTTGTGGAGTACCCATGCGCCCTACCGGTTGGTACTTGGCGAGCGAGGCTTTGATCTCGTCTTCGCGGCCGGGGTAGTTCTTGGCCACGAAACCATCGACAAAGGGCGTGTGGATGCGTGCGGGGGCCACGCAGTTGCAACGCACCTTCTGGTCCACGAAGTCCAGGGCCGTCGCGCGCGTCATCGCAAGCACAGCTCCCTTGGTCATGGAGTAGGCCCAACGATCCTTGAGCGCAATGAAGGATGCGATGGACGCGAGATTCACGATCGCCCCACCGCCATGCTCGATCATCGAGGGCAGTACCGCTTGCGTGCAATGATGCACACCCAGCACAGTCACTCGAAAGAGACGCTCGAAGTCGGCGGCGGTCGTGGTCAGGGCATTGCCCACATGCGCGACACCTGCGTTGTTGACCAAGATGGCGATGTGGTCATGGCGCTGGCGCACGGTCTGCACCATTGCCTGCACGGAGGCTTCTTGCGACACATCGCAGGCCAAGGCCCAAGCATCACCGCCTTTGGCTGTGATGCGCTGGGCTACCGCTGATGCCGCAGCATGATCGAGATCCACGAGCACCACGCGTGCGCCTCGCGCTGCGTACAACTCGCTAATGGCCTCGCCGATGCCCGAGCCAGCGCCCGTCACCACAGCCGTCTTGCCGTCCAATCGAAATAGCGTGTCCATCAGGCAGTCTCCTCATCCACCACCAGCACATGCAGCACAGCAGGGCCGTGCACACCAATGGTCAAGTCGTTCTCGATGTCGCTCGTGCGACTGGGGCCGGTTACCAACAACCACTGACTGGGTGTGTCCACCAGCGCGTTGAGAGCTCCCTCTAGACTAGGGATCACGCGCTCCAGCGGAACGATCACCAGATGGTGGCGCGGCAACAGACTGGTGGCACGCGGACGATCGCGTTGCGCACACAACAGCACCGAGCCTGTCTCGGCGATCCACGCATCGGCGTCGGTGACTCCCCATGTCGCGGCGGCACACGCTTCACGCCACGTGTGGGCATCTACAGCCGTGCATGCGGTGGCCTGACCAAGCACCGACAGGACCTCTGCAGGCAACAAGGCATCAGCCACACGCACGGTCGGTGACGCACCCACCAACTCCTGCACACGAGCAGCAAGCTGGGAACGCGACACGCATTCGGCGCTGCCGCCGACACTGCGCAAGCGCTCGCTTGCCAAGTGCGCCCACGCACGCCGTTCCGTCGCGGTAGCTGTGACAGCCGCTACCTTGAGCGCAGGTGGCAAGTGAAGCGCAGGCGATGGCCCACCTAAAGCGGAAGCAATGCGCGCGTAGAACGACTCAGCGTCCATCCGAGCCTCGCATGTCTTCGCGTGCCAAGTCGGCCCACTGATCGCGGAAAGCGCGGACTGGCGGCTTGGGCAGCACGCGCTGGCGCGCCATGGCCTGCAGCACCGGCGTGTGGTGCAGCACAAAACGCGGCCAAGCGCCGTCTCCAGCTACGAAGCGTCCGAACCAACGCGCAACAGCGCCGCCTCCTGCATAGACAAAAGGTACGGCCATAGCGCGCGCAGCCACGCGTTGCAGTGCCAGCTCGCTGCGATCGCCTCGTCCTTGGCGCACATTGGCCTGTCGCAAGCTGACCAGCATATCGTGCAAGGGAATGCGGACCGGACAGGCCTCATGACAGGCACCGCACAACGTGGATGCGTTGGCTAGCTCGGCCCGACGCTCATCGTCACGAGCATAGAGCGGTTCAATCACCGCGCCGATGGGCCCGGGATACACGGTTCCATATGCATGTCCACCAACCGTGCTGTACACCGGACAAGCGTTCAGGCAAGCACCACAGCGAATGCATGCCAGCGCCTCACGATAGTCGCGATCCGCCAGCTGTTGGCTGCGGCCTGCATCCACCACAACCACGTGCAGCTCTTCGGGGCCGTCGAGCTCATGCGTGCGCTTCGGGCCATGCAGCACATTCACGTACGTCGTGATGCGTTGCCCTGTGGCACTGCGCGGCAAGAGGCGCATCAAGTCCACGAAGTCCGCGCGCGTCTCCACGATGCGCTCCATGCCCATCAACGCGATGTGCGTCTTGGGCAAGGTCGAGACCATGCGCCCGTTGCCTTCATTCGAGAACAAGGCCACGGCACCAGTCTCCGCAATCGCCATGTTGCAACCCGTGATGCCTAGGTCGGCACGCAAAAACTCGGCGCGCAAGCGATCGCGCGCGTAGCCGGCGAGAACCTTGGTCTCATCGCTCAAGGTGATGCCACCGTGCTGCTCAAAGAGCTCGCGGATCTCCGCTCGCGGCTTGTGCACGACGGGCAAGATGATGTGGGAAGGCCGCTCGCCTGCGAGCTGGATGATCCACTCGCCTAGGTCGGTCTCCAAGGCCTCGACACAGGCCGCTTCTAAGGCTTGGTTCAGCTCGATCTCTTCAGAGAGCATCGACTTACCCTTGGCTGCCAGTCGCGCTCCTTTGGCGCGCGCCAGCTCGACGACAATGGCACACGCTTCGGCTGCATCCGCTGCAAAATGCACCTGCACACCATGAGCACTCGCGCGCTCAACAAACACTCGCAACACGGCATCGAGGCGAGCAATGGCACGACGACGCGACGCCGAGAGCGCATCGCGCCAGGCTTCGAAGTCACCAGCCTCCCGGACCGCTTGCGCACGACCGTCACGCAAGCGATCGGTTGTCTTGCGCACAGCTTGGCGCAAGAAGTCTTGACCCAAGGCATGCTGTGCACGCTGGAGGAAGTCATCGGTCAGACCATGAGCACTCATGACTTGGCGGCCTCTTGCCGATCCAAGACTTCAGCTAGGTGCAGGACCTCCACAGGCAAACCACGGTGTGCACACGCACTGCGGATGTTGGCCAAGCATCCCACGTCGGTAGAGACCACACACTGTGCACCGGTGGCGGCGATGTGAGCGACCTTCGTCTCCACGATGGCGCTGGATAGCTCCGGCAGCTTGGCGCAGAAGGTCCCGCCAAAGCCACAGCAGTCCTCGGCTCGCGGCAAGGGCACCAACTGCAAGCCGCGGACAGCGCGCAACAACTGCAACGGTTCATCCGCCACACCCAAAATGCGTGTGGCATGACACGACGGGTGATAGGTCGCGACCTGCGTTGCGTGCTCATCCACGTTTGCCAACGCCGCGAACGATAGACCGAACTCGTGCACGAGGTACTGCGACAACTCAAAGCTCTTGCGCGCCAAATCTCGTGCACGCCTTAGCCAAGCCTCATCGTCACGGAAGATCTGCTGGTAGCCATGGTGCAGCATGCCCATGCACGAGCCTGAAGGC
>CAIKQM010000684.1 GCA_903829565.1 uncultured Planctomycetota bacterium | reverse complement strand
TTATGTATGGCGCGGGCATCGTGCTGATCTTTGTGCTGATTGGCGTGGTGGTGGGGCCGGTCATCATCGCCTTCGCGACGCACCCGGTGACGAACCTCGTCATCGGCGGCATGTTCATTCTGTTCGCCCTGACACTGTTCGGCGTCATGACGCTGAACCCGCCGAGCTGGATGATGAACATCGCCGGCGCCGCCTCCAGCCGCGGTGGCTATGTGGGCGTGTTCTTCATGGGCGCCACGCTCGTGATCACCTCGTTCACCTGCACGGCGCCGTTCGTGGGCACCTTGTTGTCGACCGGTGCATCGCAAGGCGGCGTGGGCCGCATCGCGCTGGGCATGGGCGTGTTCGGTTTGACCATCGCCTTGCCGTTCATGGGCTTGTCGATGGTGCCGGACAAGGTCAAAGCGTTGCCCAAGAGCGGCGAGTGGATGCACTCGCTCAAGGTGTTCCTTGGCTTTGTCGAGATCGCGGCGGCGCTCAAGTTCTTGTCAAACGCCGACCTGGTGTGGGGTTGGGGTTGGCTGTCGCGCGAGCTGTTCTTGTTCCTGTGGACCGCCATCTTCTTCATCGCCATGGCCTACTTGTTTGGTTGGCTGCGCTTGAAGGACGAGTACGGCACCGAAGAGTCCGCCAGTGTGTCGCCCAAGCGCATGGTCGGTGGCTTTGCCAGCGGCTTGTTCGCGATGTACTGCCTGTACGGCGCGTTGGGCCACAGCGTGGATCCGGTGATGACCGCGATCATTCCGAACTACTCGACCAAGACCGGCGGTTCCAGCGCGGAAGGCAAGGCCGAGACGACGGGCCATGTGATCATCAAAGACGACTTTGATGCAGCCGTGGCGCGCGCGAAGAACGAAGGCAAGTTGGTCTTGCTGAACTTCACCGGCTTCACATGAGTCAACTGCCGCGTGATGGAAGAGAAGATCTTCCCGCGTCCGGCGGTCGCCGACGTCCTCAAAGCAAAGTACATCGAAGCGCGCTTGCACACCGATGGTGGGCCGGCGTTGGCGCAGAACCTCAAGCTGCAACAAGAGCTCACCAAGTCGCTCGCGTTGCCGTTCTATCTCGTCTATGACCCGCAGACCTCCACGGTGCTGCGCAAGACGGCGGGCTTGCGGCCCGAGGACAAGTTCGTCGCCTTCTTGAAGGGCGAGTGACGCGCCGCCGTCACGACTCAGAACCCGAGCAAGCGGCCGCCCTGGTACACGACAAAGCTCGCGATCCACGCGAGAGCGGTCATGTACACGAACAAGAACACCGGCCAGCGCCAGGTGCGCGTTTCGCGTTTGACCGCGGCGAGAGTGCTCATGCACTGGCACGCCAACGCGAAGAACACCATTAGCGACAGGCCGACCAAGGGCGTGTAGACCGGCTTGCCATCGGCGTGCGTCTCGGCCTTGATGGTGGCGCGCAAGGTGTCGGACTCTTCATCCGCGTCGCCCAAGCCGTACACCACGCCCATCGTGGACACGAATACTTCGCGTGCGGCGAACGCACCAACGAGACCGACGCCGATCTTCCAATCAAAGCCCAAGGGCGCGATCGCTGGCTCAATCCAGTGACCAAAGCGGCCGCCATAGCTGTCGGCGAGTTGCTCGGCGCGCACCTCGGCTTCGGTCGTCGTGCCGCCTTGATCGAGGCGTGCTTGCGCGTCTTCGTTGCGCGGGAAGGTCAGCAAGAACCACAGCGCCACCGTGCAGGCCAAAATGACGCCGCCCGCATCGCGCAGGAACGACCACGCGCGTTGGCGCATCATCGACCACACGCTGGGCCAGTGCGGCGCGCGATAGGCCGGCAGTTCCAAGATGAGAGCTGCTGCTTGGCCGCGGAAGAGAGTCTTCGACAACACGGCCGCAGCAACCAGCGCGACCACCGTGCTGAACAAGTACATCGCCACCATCAACAGCCCCTGCACCGGGACGAAGCCCAGCACCACCGTGGGCGGGTATAGCGCACCGATCAACAGCGTGTACACCGGCAAGCGCGCGCTGCAGGTCATCAGCGGCACCACCATCATCGTCAGCAAACGATCGCGCTGGCGCTCCATGGTGCGCGTGGCGAGGATCGCCGGCACCGCACACGCATAGCCGGACAACATCGGCACGAACGCGCGTCCGGAGAGGCCCATCGTGCGCATCACGCGGTCCATCAAGGCCGCCACGCGCGCCATGTAGCCCGTGTCCTCCATCAACCCGATGAAGAAGAACAGCAGCAGAATCTGCGGCAGAAAGACGATCACGCTGCCGACGCCTGCGACCAAGCCGTCGACCACGAAGTCGGTAAGGAGGCCTTCGGCCAGCACGCTGCGCAAGTGATCGCTGGCCCAGCCGACCGCGCTTTCCACATAGCCGATGAGCGGATCACTCCAAGCGAACAGCGCTTGGAACACGATGCCCATCAAGAGCAAGAACACCGCGAAGCCGAGCACCGGATGCAGCAGCACGCTGTCGATGCGTTCGCTGACGGGTTTGGTCGTAGGCGCGGTGCGCACCATGCGCGGCAGGCGCTCGTCGATCCACGCGTAACGCGCAGCGACGAGTTCGTCGTCCAGAGCATGACCCTGTGCGGCATAGGCGGCGCGCACGCGCAGCGCTTGAGCGCGCAAGTTGGCCGGCACGTCGTCGAGCTCGTCGCGTTCTTCCAACGACAACAAGGCCCACGCGGCGAAGGCGTGGCGACGGGCATCGAGATGTGCGTTAGCCGGTGACTTGGCAGGAGTGAGCCACTCTTCGGGCACATGCTGCGCGACTTCGTGCACCGCGGCTTGCAACACGGGACTCAAGCTGACTTGCGGCCGCGCCAGCTGTGTCGCGCGGCCTGCGAGTGCTTCGCCCAAGCGCGCCAACAACGGCCCCAGATCGCGATCGTGCAGCGCCGAAACCAACACCACGGGCACGCCCAGCTCGCGCTCCAACACGCCTACATCCAGCGTCTGGCCGCGCTTGGCGAGCTCGTCCGCCATGTTGAGCGCGATGATGACCGGCACGCGCAGCTCGAGCACTTGCAGCGCCAAGTACAGGTTGCGCGACAGCTGCGTGGCATCCAGCACCAACAGCACCGCATCCGGCGCAGGTTCGCCGCCGATGCCAGCCAGGCACTTGAGCGCCAGCTCCTCTTCCTTGCTCTTGGCGGCCAGCGAGTAGGTGCCCGGCACATCCAACAGCTCGATCTCTTGCCCGCCGGCGACCTGCAGCACACCGCTGACGCGCTCAACAGTGACACCAGCGTAGTTGCCCACCTTTTGCTGGGCGCCGGTGAGTCGATTGAAGAGCGTGGTCTTACCCGTGTTCGGGTTCCCCGCCAGCGCGACCAACGGGCGACGCGTGCTCACCCTAGCTCAACCATGAGTTGGCCGACTTCGCTGCTGCGCAGGCTGAGGTGTCCGCCGCGGACTTCGAGCTCGACCAACCCGCCCAAGGGCATGCGGCGCACCAAGCGCACCAACGTCCCCGGCAAGAGCCCCATCTCCATCAAACGCCGGCGGAAGGAACGTTCGCCTTGGATGCAGAC
>CAIKQM010000683.1 GCA_903829565.1 uncultured Planctomycetota bacterium | reverse complement strand
GCATCTTGCGCCTCACGACATTGCCGCGGGCGGATTGTTGGTCGAGGAGGCCGGTGGCCTCGTGACCACAGCTCTCGGTGCTGCGGATTGGCTGCGCGCAGGGCACATCATTGCAGCCAATCCGCACCTGCATCCGCTGGTGCTGGAGCGCGTGCGCGTGTAGCGCACGCAGCCGATCACGGGCAGAAGCTGATCTCGACAGCGGAGGTCATGTTGAAGCCCGAGCCTCCGCTCGCGATCGCCGCAGGGTCGCGGTACATCGCTTGGAAGCGCCAGGTAGAGAACGAAGTGATCGGGCTGCTGAGCAGCGGCTGCGCGGCGAAGTTCAAAGTGCGCGTGGCCAGTCCGTTTTCATCCGCCACGGCCGGTGCTCCCAAACGCCGCAACGGTGCCGTGTAGGGGCTGATGCACAAGTAGCCATCACCGAAGGCCAACTGCACCGACCCTTGACCGTAGATCACTTGGTGCACGGCACGCGTCGGCAGGTTGCTGAGGCGCAGGCTCATGCCATTGGCCGAGATGCTTGTGCTGCCGTCCAGCGTCAGCGTGCCGCTCAGGCCGCGCGAGTTCAGCGCGCCGCTGCAGGCTTGGCTCACGACACCTGCGCACGGTGCTGGCTGCACAAGGCCGACGATGCGATTGTCGCCGACAACCACATAGCCCAAGCCTTGAGGCAGGATGAGCGCATCCGACAAGGTGGTCGGCACAGGTCCTGCAAGGTTGATCGTCTCCAACAGCGCGTCGGTGGCGACCGCATACGCCTTGAGTTGGATGGCGGTGCCATTCAAGCGTGCGTACCACACGCGGAAGGGGTCATCGCTGGCAAACGCCGCCACGCCGCCACCAGGAATGAGCGCCACTTGATCCAGTGTCGCGCTCGCCAAGGCTTGCCCCGAGCCCAGATACACACGCTCGTCATTGGGCTGCACGGCCATGTAGAGCGAACCGCTCACCAGTCCATGATCGTCTTCCGCCACGATCGGGGCCGTAGGCTGCGTCAAATCCAAGCGATAGACCGAATCCGGCGAGAAGCTCGGCTCGCCGATGTACACATGGTTGGCGCCCGGAGCCATCTCCAGATTTGGGCCGCCGCGAATGATGCGCCCCGAGGCCACGCGCGATTGCGCGGCCCCTTGGTTCAAGAGCACCTGCACCACATAGGCGAACCCGTTGGAGTTCGGGTTGCCCGTAACCAACAAGCGCCCGGGTTGCACCTCGAGCACATCCCACGTGCGCTGGTCACCGAGTTGCGCCGCGACGTTGATGGTGGTGTAGAGCTCCGTCGCCAGATCCAAGACGGAGATTTGCCCCGTGTTGAAGTGCGCCGTGTACAAGCGCGTGCCATCCAACGACAGATCCAGGCCACGCGGATTGGCGGGCACGGGCAGCTCTTTCAGCAGCGTCCATGACTGCATCGAGACCACCGCAATCGTGTTGCGCGTGGGCAGGGAGGCGTAGAGCACGGCGCGCTCGGGATCGAGCACCACCTCGTGCTGCGGGGCCGGCAAAAGCACATTGACAGCCTGTTGGGCTTGGGCTGCAGGCACAAAAGCCACGGACAGCAAGGCCGCGGCGACACCACTAGACAAGCGCGCGTTCAGGAGCATCCGGGCATCCTAGCGCTGCACGCAGACGCAGGAAGTGGCAAAAGTGGGGCGGAGTCCTGCTTCCGCAGTGCGCCATAGGAGGGTTACGATGTCGAGGCTAGGGATACCCCGTCCCTGCCCCCACGAATGGCATCCCAACCCCGACAGGACGCGGCCGCCGCAGGCCTGATCCGCATCCGCCAAGCTCGCCAGAACAACTTGGTGGGGGTGGATGTGGACTTGCCGCGCGAGGCGCTCATCGCCGTGACCGGCGTCTCAGGCTCGGGCAAGAGTTCCTTGGCCTTTGACACGCTCTACCGCGAGGGGCAGCGGCGCTTCTTGGAGACTCTCTCGGCCTATGCGCGCCAGTTCCTGGGCGGCATGGAGAAGCCGGATGTGGATTCGATCGAGGGGCTGTCGCCCGCCATCGCGGTCGACCAGAAGTCCATCCAACGCGGCGCGCGCTCGACAGTAGGCACGCTGACGGAAGTGGTCGACCACTTGCGCGTGCTGTATGCGCGTGCCGGACGCGCGCATTGCCCGGCCTGTAAGTTGCCGGTGCAGTCCCGCACGCGGGAAGAGATCGTGCAGGCGATTCTGCGCGAGCACCCCGGCCTACAGTTGATGGTGTTGGCGCCCGTGGTGCGCGACCGCAAGGGCTCGCACGAAGAGTTGTTGGAGTCGTTGCGCAAGAAGGGCTATGTGCGCGCGCGCATCGATGGCGAGCTGGTGCGCATCGAAGACGCACCGGCTTTGGAACGCTACAAGCGCCACACGATCGAGGTGGTGGTCGACCGCTTGCGCGTCGAGGCCGACAAGCCCGAGCGGTTGCGCGAGAGCGTGCAGCAGGCTCTGGAGCTCGGTGAAGGTGACTTGGTCGTGGCGGGCGACAAGGGTGATGTGCGCCACTCGATCTCGCGTACCTGCCCTGGTTGCGGTACGGACACGCCGCCGCTGGAGCCGCGCCTGTTCTCGTTCAACTCGCCGCATGGTGCCTGCAGCGTGTGCGATGGTTTGGGTGAGCGCTTGCAGCCGTCCGAGCGTGCGCTCGTGGCGGATGCGACCAAGACCATTCGTGACGGCGCGTTGGCCGTTACGCGTGCTTCTGGTGGTGCGCTGGTCTTCCCGAACGTGAGCTTCAAGTTCTTGGAGCGCGTTGCGGAGCACCATGGGTTCGATCTAGACACACCGTGGAAGGATCTGGCGCCCAAACACAAGCGCGTCATCTTGCATGGCTCGGGTGACGAGCGCTTCGAAGACTCGATGCAATGGTCGGGGCAGAAGTACTCGGGCAACGCCGTGTGGCAACGTCAGTACTCAGGCGTGATTCCGGCCATCGAGAAGGGTGCCGAGAAGGGCATTCACAAGAAGCGTGCAGAGCGCTTCTTGGCGCGCAAGCGCTGTGATGGTTGCGATGGCACGCGCTTGAATGCGGCTGCGAATGCGGTGCTCTTGGGCGGAATCGCGTGGACTGAGTTTGCACGCGCGCCCATCAGCGAGTTGCCCGCCAAGTTGACGGCGCTGCAGTTGTCCGAGCGCGAGCTGCGCATTGCGCGAGACCTGGTGCGCGAGATTCGCCGGCGCGTCGATTTCTTGCTGGATGTGGGGCTCGGCTACCTGACGCTCGATCGTTCGGCCGAGACCTTGTCTGGAGGCGAAGCGCAACGCATTCGCCTCGCCGCACAGCTGGGTGCAGGCTTGCAAGGTGTCTTGTATGTGCTCGATGAGCCGTCGATCGGTTTGCACCCGCGCGATCACGAGCAACTGGTCGGTGCGCTGCGTGCGTTGCGCGATGCGGGCAATACCGTCGTCGTGGTCGAGCACGATGAAGCCACCTTGCGCAGCGCGGATTGGTTGGTCGATGTAGGCCCTGGTGCCGGGCGGCATGGAGGTCACATCGTGGCTTCAGGCACGCCAGCGGATGTCGCCAAAGGTGATGGCGCGACTGCGCGCTTGTTGCGCGGCG
>CAIKQM010000682.1 GCA_903829565.1 uncultured Planctomycetota bacterium | reverse complement strand
CTACCTGCGGGCACAACCACGGCCGCAGTCAGCGTGCCGCAGATGGAGACTCTGCTGCGCACCGAGGCCGGCCAAAGTGCGGAAGTCGATCCCAGCGCCACCGCCAAAGCCCAGGAAGCGGCGCGCGCACCTGCGCGTGAGCGCGCGGCAGATGTCCTGCGCCAAATCGGCGTGCAGTTGGCGCCGCAACTGCGCCAGGCGGTGATCGACCTCTACCCGCGCGAGTTGGGCCGCATCCACATTCGCATGAGTGTGCAGGACGGTGCAGTGCGCGCTTCGGTGCGTGCCGAACGGCCCGAGACGCTGGAGAGTTTGGAACAACACCTGCCCGAGCTGCGCGCTTTGTTGGCGGGTGCCGGGCTCGAAGCACAAGACCTGTCGTTGTCACTTGGTTTTGACAACCGGCGCAGTGGTGGTCGTGAGGCTCACGAACCCTTCGCCACGCCTGCCAATGCAGAGCTGAGGCCTGCAACTGCTGTCGAGCTCGGGGCGCTGGCGCGTCGCGTGGCTAACGACGGCGGTGTCGACACCTTCGCCTGAACCGCACACCACGACCACATCCACGAGGACTCACAATGATCACCGGTATCCAAGCGACTGATCCCATCACAGGTGCTGCATCCAGCGCGGCCGGCGGCCAAGCGATGGGCAAGGACGCCTTCATGAAGTTGCTCGTCAACCAGATCCGCAACCAGGATCCGATGGCACCGACGGACAACCAGGCGTTCATCGCGCAGTTGGCGCAGTTCAGCTCGCTCGAACAGATGCAAACGATGAACGAGAACATCGTGGGCCTGGCGGTGTTGCAGCAGAACAACGCGCTGTTGGAACAACTGACGAGCTCGAGCGCGCTCATCGGTCAAAACGTCACGTGGAGCGACGCTGAGACAGGCCTTGAGCAGAGCGGCACGGTCTCCAGCGTCAAGATCGTCGACGGGCTCGCGGTGTTGCGTGTGGGCACCGAAGACGTGCCGCTCGCGACCGTAACGCAAGTGGATGCGCCGCAGGAAACAACGGAAACCAGCACGAACGAAAGCACGGAAGGCACCTGAACCATGGCATCTCTCTTCACGGCCTTGAGCGGCCTCAAAGCTCACCAGGACTGGATCGATGTGATCGGTAACAACCTGGCCAACGCGAACACTTCGGGCTTCAAGACCTCGCACGCGAGCTTCAGCAGCAGCTTTCACTCGACTCTGCGGCATGCCTCCGGCCCTGGTGGTGGCATGGGCGGCCGCAACCCCGTGCAGATCGGCATGGGCGTGTCGTTGTCGGACATTGGCCGCGACTTTGGTCAAGGCTCCTTGACAGGCACCGGCCGCGTGTTCGACCTGGCGTTGCAGGGCCGCGGCTTCTTTGCGCTGTCGAATGGCGCGCAAACGATGTACACGCGCGTCGGCACCTTTGGCCTCGACGGTCAGAACAATCTGGTCGATCAGCGCACGGGCTATCGCGTCTTGGACGGCAGCGGTTCGGCCATCACGTTGGACACGGATTCGGTGTTTGCGCCGCAGGCCACTTCGAACCTCGAGTTGGTTGGCAACCTGCCCAAGGAAGTCACCGGACCCCTGCAAGAAGTTTTGACAGGTGCTCAAGGCTTCAAGCAAGGCACGAGCGCTGTGGTGGCTTCCACCAATGCGGGCCCGTACAGCATTCCGGCTGGCGAAACATGGTCGTTTGAGCTGAGCATCTCGGGTGCCGCTCCGCGCACCGTGTCGGTGACCAGCGCCACGGGCACGGTCACGGCGGCGGATGTTGCCGCAGCCGTCGATGCGCTTGACGGTGTGGGAGCCAGTGTCAACGGCGCTGGACAAGTCGAAATCACCACGGATCGCGTCGGCGAAGCGGCCTCGATTCGTGCCACGGCTGGTCCCACGAACCGCGATTTGGCCGGGATTTTGGGCCTTCCGACGACCTTGGTGCGCGGCACCGAGACCTCGACGACGGCGACCACCGATCTCAATGACCTGCCTTCGGTCGTGGTTTGCGCCGCATAGACATTCCAATCCATG